>JANPDB010000438.1:0-6616 GCA_031431255.1 Acidimicrobiia bacterium
AGCGCCCAGACCCGCAGCCTGGTCGGTGTCTCGTACACCACGGGTACTGGGGACGAAGCCGTCGTGGCCAACACCTGGAACAACACCGGCAACTTCTACGTCCGGGTCAGCGGCCGCAACGGCGTCACCTCGACCGACGCCGCCTTCGCCCTCGACGTCAGTCGCGATGACCTGCCGGCCTGTTCGGGTGTCGCCGAGATCGGCACTGCGCCCGCCCCGATCGCCGGCACTGCGCAGTCGCTGATCTTCGTCGATTCTGCCCGGATGCTGCAACAGCTCGGCAATGCCGGTGACCCGAATGGCACCGTTCCGACGATGCTGGGCAAACTGACTGCGTTCGCCGCCCGGACCGAGGTGGCGGGTGTCGTCGTGGACCTGTCGGCCGACTCACGTGTCAGCCAGCTCAACGCCCAGGCCGACGCCAAGGCCGCTTGTCCGTACGCCAAGAACCTGGTGGCCGGTGCGATCAAGGACATCGTGAAGGCGTACCGGGCGGGCGGGAACCCACTGCGCTACATCGTGCTGGTCGGGCCCGACGGTGCCATCCCGTTCTTCCGCTACCCCGATGAGACTTTGCTCGGGCCGGAATCCGACTATGTGCCGCCGGTGTTGTCGTCGTCGGCCTCCGAGGCCAGCCTTCGGCTCAACTACGTGCTCGGCCAGGACGAGTACGGCTCCACCACCACACTGAACCTCGGCAACGCCGCGTTTCCGGTGCCCGATCTGGCCGTGGGCCGTCTGGTCGAGACCGCGGCCGAGGCCTCCGGGATGTTGGATGCCTACGGCGAACTGGCGGCTGGTGTGAAGACGCCGACCAGCTCCCTCGTCACCGGGTACGACTTCTTGACTGACGCCGCAACCGCCGTGCAGTCCGAACTCGCCGCGGGAATCGGATCGGGCATTAACGACGCCCTCCTGGCGCCGAACAACATTTCACCGGAGGACCCACAGGCCTGGACGGCCAACCAACTGCGCGCCAAGCTGTTCGGCAGCCGCCATGACATCACCTTCCTCGCCGGCCACTTCAGTGCCAACAGCGCGCTCGCCGCAGACTTCAAGACCAGCGTCCTCAGCACGGAGCTGGCTGCGGCCAATAAGGCGAACTTCGTCAACACCGTCGTCTTCAGCGCCGGCTGCCATTCCGGCTACAACATCGTCGACGGCGACGCCATCACCGGGGTGACCGCCCCGCTCGACTGGGCTCAGGCATTTGCGCAGAAGGGGGCAACCCTGATCGCTGGCACGGGTTATCAGTACGGAGACACCGACTTTATCGAGTACAGCGAGCGGATCTACAGCGGGTTCGCCAAGCAACTCCGTTACGGCTCCGGTCCGGTGTCGGTCGGCGAGGCGTTGGCGCGAGCGAAGCAGACCTACCTCGAAGAGACACCCGACATTCGGGGTCTGCACCGCAAGGCACTCCTCCAGTCGGCGCTCTTCGGCCTCCCCATGCTCCGCATCGACATGCCCGCCGGGCGCATCGCCGCGCCGGCAAGGTCGAGCATCATCGGCGCCACGACCGGGTACACCACCAACCCTGGCCTCACCCTCGGGCTCAGCGCGGCTGACACGACGGTTCTTTCGGCACCGCTCACCGCCAAGACCGTGGTGCTGAAGACCGCGGGCGGGGCGCCCGACGTCACGGCGACCTATTACACCGGTCCGGATGGGGTGGCGTCCAACCCCGTCGAGCCGGCCCTGCCGCTCGTCATCAAGAACGTGACAGTGCCGAACAAGGTGCTCCGCGGGGTGGGGTTCCGAGGCGGCAGCTACACCGACACCCCTGGCATCGTCCCTCTTACAGGCGCGGCGACCACCGAACTGCGCAACGCCCACGTGTCGTTCGAATCACCGGTGTTCTTCCCGATGAGGATCGCCACGCCGAACTACTACGACGCACTGTCGGGTCCGCAGGGCGGCACCACCACCCTGCAGATCACCCCCGTGCAGCACAAAGCCGTCCCCGACACCGACACCGCGGTCCTGCGCAAGTACGACAGCGTCAACCTGCGTCTCTTCTACAGCTCTTTCGACGCGGGCCTTACCCAAGCGGCCCCTCTGCCGGCTCTGTCGGCCGCGCCGTCCATCAGCGGGATCACCGCAGCCGTGCAAGGAACCGATGTCGTGTTCCGGGCCAATGTCACGGGCAACCCGGCCGCCGGTGTGCAGCAGGTCTGGATCACCTACACCGGGAACTCCCCGGCGTGGACCTCGCTCGACCTGCAACAGTGCGTGGTGACGGTGGCCCAGCCAACGTTGCCGGGCGGCTGCGCGGGGGAGGAGTCAACCCTGTGGGTCGGGCGCCTCGTCGGGGGCGCTGCCACGTCTCTCAATCTCCAGTTCATGGTGCAGGCCGTCAACGGCGTCGGCCTGGTCACCCTCGATGACGCTCTGGGTGACTACTACAAGGTGCCCACCGGCGGTTTCGGCCCGCTCACCCCATCGCGCCTGACCATCACGCCGCCTGGCCCTGCCGCATACGGCGGCGCCCCCATCACGGCCAGCGCAACGCTGACCAGCGGTGGCAACGCTGTACCGGGCAAGTCCGTCTTCTTCACGGTCGGCACCACCCGAACGGTGGCCAAGACCGGCCCCGACGGGGTTGCCACGTCGGTCATTCCCGTGAAGGTCGTTCCGGGGCAGTCCAGTGTCCGCGCCTCGTTCGCCGGAGACGCTGTTCTGCGGGCTTCGGCCGCCACAGCACTGTTGACGGTGTCGAAAAGCCCCACCTCGCTGACGCTGAATGTCGTGCCGGCGCCAACGCCCGCCAACCCAGCGACCCCGCCTATGTCACCCGGTCTGAGCGCCACGCTCCTCGCTAACGGCAAACCGCTTCCCGCGAGAACCGTGTTCCTGGTCTTCAAGGGTGTCGGACCGGACAGGATCGTTCCGGTCATCACCGACTACGTCGGTCGCGCCCGTCTGGAGGCCGTGACGTTCGGGGCCGGCACCTACACCGTGACCGCCCGTTTCCTCGGCCAGATCGAGTCCCCGGTGAACGCACTGCTCACCGATCTCACCTACGAGCAGTCGCAGGCTACGGCTGAGGTCACCGTGATTGCGGTGAATGACGTTGAGGTCAAAGGCAGTGTGGTGTCCTCGGTGGCACCGATCTCCGGCATGGTCAACGCGCCGCAGACGTACACCTACACGATCACCAACAACGGACCGGACACGGCCAACGGCGTCACGTTCACCGATGTCCTCCCGGCCATGGTTTCGGCCGTCTCGGTCTCGACGCTCGGCTGCGCGCTGGCGGCCGGCACGGTGACCTGCTCGTTCGCATCCTTGGCCAAGGGCGCTACGCAGACCGTCGGCATCACGGTCACCCCGACAACGGTCGGCCCGTTGCCCAACACCGCCTCGGTCGGCTCGGGTGGCTTCGATCCGGACACCTCCAACAACCGTGCGACGGTAAGCAACGACATCAAACCCGATGTCGTGCCGCCGGGTGCGGTCACCGTATCCGGTCCGGCCAGCGTCCTTGCCGGTGCTACATATACAGCTTCGGTCTCGCTCAGCAACAGCGGCACGGTGAAGCCGGCGCCGACGTACAGCCTGGTGGGTGCACCGGCATGGCTCAGCATCATCCCCTCCACCGGAGCGGTGTCGGGAACGGTGCCCATCTCCGGCACCTCGACGTTCAGCTACCAGGTCACCGCCAGCAACGTTGTGGGCGCCACGGGAGGTACCAGCACCAGTGCGCCGGTCTCCGTCACGGTCACCGCGGTCGCTGACCTCGCGCTGTCGGGCCAGGCACCGGGGCAGTTCGTCGGCACACCTACGACCTTCCGAATCGAGGTTGACAACTACAGCTCCTTTGCCAGCGGCGGCACAGTCACGGTGGTCACCACGTTGTCGAAGGGGCTCAGCTATGTCAGCGTCGGCGGCACGGCATGGACATGCGCCGCAGCCGGTGATGGCATCACGGTCGCAGCCGTCGTCACGTGCACGCTGAAGAACAAGACAATCGCCGCAAGGAGCGAAGTCGATCTCTACCTCACGGTCGCGGTCAATGTACCGGTCGGGACGCCCACGAAGCTGACTGCGGTGGTCACGCCGAACGACCCTGTCCCGGCGAACAACACCCTGGTGATCGACTCCGTCGTCAAACGGAAGTAGCGATCGAAGGCGGAGCCCACCGGGGCTCCGCCTTCGCCACATGATCCGGGACCAGGCTCTACCTGCCGAAGAAACGAGCGAAGCATCCCGACCGAGGCGCGCCCTCGTGCTTTGGTGTAGCCGGTGATCGGGATTCGGCGCGGCATGCGCAGCGCTCGTCGACCGGCACGTCGGCGAGCACGGCCTCGATATGCGCGCCGCAGCCGGCCCAGGAGGGCTGGTTGCACCGCTCGCACTGCACCCGTCTGCACATACCCCCCAGGGTACACCGATTCCACCTCCCAGCGGCGTTGGGAGGTGATCTGCCCCTATATATGGGGGCAACCTCTCTCCTAGTGTCAGAGCAACTCGTGTTGCGAGCAGTCGAGCGAAGCGAGCGGCGCAGCGCCGGTCGAGCAGGGGGCAACCTCTCCCAATGACTGGCTCCTCGGCGGCGGTCATCGGCACGACTGTGCAGTTGGCGGACTCGCCCAGTTCGCTGCGGCCGGGCAGACTACGAAGCACAGGATGTCCGGAGCCGCACGTTGGGAGTCACGATGAACCTCGCCGATATCGGGTTGCACTGGGCACGTTGGCAGCCGAATGAGATCGCGATCCGCTTTGGCTCCCGTTCCGTCACCTGGCACGAGCTTGATGCCCGAACAACGTCGATCGCCGCCGATCTCCGTCGGCGTGGCGTCAGCGCAGGCGATCGGATCGCGATCCTCATGCTCAACCGGCCCGAGTGGATCGAGGTCACGATCGCTGCATGGAAGGTCGCCGCAGTTGTCGTTCCACTGAACGTCCGCTTCACCGCAGCGGAGGTCGCGTTCGTGGTGAGCGACGCGGGAGCCCGGATTCTCGTGACGGATGAGACGTTGGCGCCCTCGTGTGCCATGGTCGACGCCTCCGTCACTGTGCTGACCGCCGACGACATCGCGGCCGTCACCATCGACGGTGGGTCGACGGTCGCGTCGGCGGTGACCGACGAGTCCACTCCCTCGTTCCTCTGTTACACCTCGGGCACCACGGGGGATCCGAAGGGGGCGATCCTCACCCACGGATCGTGGAACGTTGCTTCGCAGGGCTGGGCCCAGGCCATCGAACTCACGCCGAAGGACCGGGTCGTGCTTCCTTTCCCGCTGGCGTTCACCGGCGGCCTTGCCGTCTTTCTCTTCACCTACTGGGCGGGCGCTCGCCTGGTCCTCGAACCGGCAGTAGACACCGATCGTCTCTTCGACCTCTTCGAGACCGAACGGGTCACGGCGCTCCTTTCGGTGCCGGCCATCCTTCAGCAGCTGGTGAGCCATCCCCGTTTCGCCGGCGCTGATCTGTCGAGTTGGCGAGTGGCGTGCTCGGGCGGCGCCCCGGTTCCGGTGCCGCTCATCAAGGCGATCCAGGCGATCGGCGTGCCGATGCTCCAGGGCTTCAGCCTGACGGAGGCCTCGGCGGCGGCAACGATCCTGTCGAACCATGAGGCGACCCGCAAGATCGGTTCGGCCGGCTTGCCGATCATCCACGGCTCGATCGGTATCGTCGACGACGACGGGCTTGCCGTCGCAGTCGGGACGGTCGGCGAGATCACCGTTGGCGGACCGCAGATCATGAAGGGCTATTGGAACAAGCCGGACGCTTCGGCCGCAGCGCTCGCCAACGGTGTGTTACACACCGGCGACCTCGGCTACCTCGACGACGAGGGCTATCTGTTCGTCGTCGACCGGAAGAAGGACATGCTCATCAGCGGCGGGCTCAACGTGTATCCCGCGGAGATCGAACGGGTGCTGGTGAATGTTCCCGGAATCGTCGAGGTCGCGGTTATCGGGGTGCCTGACGAACGATGGGGCGAGACCCCGGCCGTGATCGCCTGGACGAACGGCGCGGCCCTCGACGCCGCGGTCATCCTCGAGGCCTGCACGGCGACCCTGGCAGATTTCAAGCTGCCCCGCTACGTGGTGTCGTCACCTGAGCCACTGCCCCGCAACATGAGCGGCAAGATCCTCAAGCGTGAACTGAAGCTCCGCTATGTCGATCTTCCCGCCACCGCAACGCCAATCCGTTGAGCGCATCGTCGCCGAGCCGGTTGCGCCTGGGCGTGACGCTTCTTTCCGCCGACACGACGATCCGCCCCGACGATCTCGCCCGAGCGGCCGAGGAGCGGGGTTTCGAGAGCATGTGGCTTCCCGAGCACAGCCACATCCCGATCAGCCGTGAATCGCCGTGGCCGGGTTCGCTGACCGGCGAGCCGCTCCCCGCTCCCTACGCGCGCTTACATGACGTGTTCGTCAGCCTGTCGATGGCCGCGGCTGTCACGACGAGACTCCGCTTGGGGACCAGCGTCGTGCTGCTGGGTCAGCGCGACGCGATCTGGACGGCGAAGCAGGTCGCCACCCTCGACCACCTGAGCGGAGGCCGGGTGGAGCTCGGCGTCGGCATCGGTTGGAACCGTGAGGAGATGGAGAACCACGGCATGCGGTTCGCCGACCGGTGGACACGGGTGCGCGAGACCATGGCGGCC
>JANPDB010000439.1:0-3669 GCA_031431255.1 Acidimicrobiia bacterium
CCGAACCGGTCATAGAGCTCCCCAAATGCGTCACGGTCCCCGTGCGCTGCGCGTGTCGCAACTTCGGGGTCACTGGCTGTGCGGTGGGACCGGGACATGAGCAGAGCCTACGAAAGTTGAACGAAAAACGGGTGGGCTCGGGGTGGTCGGGCCCTTCCGTGGGGGTGGGCCCGACCACCCCGGAGCGATCAGCGGACGGTCTTCTTGGTCGACGCGACCCGGCGGACATGCTTGCGGGCGATCTTCTTCTTGCTGACCTTCTTGGCCTTCTTGGCGACGGACTTCTTGGGCGCTGCCTTCTTGGCCGCCGGCGGGGTGGTCGGCTGCTGAATCACGATCACGATGGGCTGCTGAGCCGTCGTGGTCGGCGTTTGAGCCGGGGTCGTCGTCGGAGCCGGGGCTGTCGTCGGAGCGGGCGGCACAACCGTGGGTGCGGGAGGCGGCGTTGTCGTGGGTGACGATGGGACCGGGAGCGTGGTCGGGACGGGCACGTTGACGGCCACGTCGACGGTGCGGTTGGTCGGGCTACCGGCCCGGATGGCGCTCATGCTGAGCTGGAAGCTGGCGGCGTCTGCGGCGATCGTCCCGTTGACCAGGAAGGTGACCGACGACCCGCCGGGCATGCTGAGCACCCGGGAGATGTTCCCCGAGCCGGCGGCCGAACCGCCGCAGGACGCACCCCCCGCAGCGGAGCAGCTCCAGACGGCGCCGCTGAGAGCGGCCGGGATGCTGTGGATCAGGTTGACCGGGCCGGTGATGCCCGAGCCCATCGAGACGGTCATCGAGTAGGCGTAGTTGGCGCCCCGCTCGACCGGACCGGCCGGGGCGGAGAGGGTGACGGGCATGGAGAAGAGCGCCGGCGGGATCGTCACGAACGGCGGGATCGTCGCGAACGGCGGGATCGTGACGCCGGGGGGCAACGTGACGACCGGCGGGATCGTCGGGAAGACCGGGATCGTCGGGATCGTGAGCGGTGGAAAGACCGGGATGGCGGAGGCGGAGAGGGAGCCGACGGTGAGACCGGCGGCGGTGAGGGCGAGGGTGGCGGCGGAGATGTTGCGGATGCGGCGGGCAGTGTGGTTCATGATGGCTCCTTGTGGTTGGCACGCACCCGAGTGGTGCGTTTGTTGATGCCAGTGGTGAGTCACCACCAGGGAGATCCGGACAGAAAGTCAGAGGTGACGTGCGTCACTGCTTGTTGGGAGAGAGGTTGCCCCCACATATGGGGGCAGAACACCTCCGAAAGGCGTTGGGAGGTGTGCAGCCGCACAACTTGCGTCGACCAAGTCCGGTGCCGCTGCCCGGGGCCGACACCCCTCGCCGGGTCAGGCGCCCGTTAGCCTCCGCACGACATCGAGGTCCGGCTCCTCCACCGTCACCGGAATACCCCCCGAGCGCAACGACTCCGCGCCGGCGCAGCCGGCCGCGACCGCTTCCCGAGCACCGATCGGCGACGTCTGGGTCGCTCCGCCCCGACGGACGAACTCGATGAACTCGGCCATCAGCGCGTCGTCGGCCCCGCCGTGCCCGCCCCGACCCGGTCGGAAAGGCACTTCGATGTCACCTCGCGCAGAGTAACCACCACGGCGATTCCAGACTCGAACGACACCTTCGACATCCCCGAAGTTCTCGAGCCTCCCCTCGGTGCCGATGACGGTGTAGTTCCGCCAGTAGTCGGGCGTGAAGTGGCATTCCTGGTAGGAGGCCAGCACACCGTTCGACAACTCCATCTGCATCATCGACAGGTCCTCGACGTCGATCTCGGGATGTAGTCCGGTATTCGCCAGCGGCGGCCAGTGCTTGTCCTGGTCGAACCAGTCGTCTCGCTTCGTACCGTCGTGCCGGTCGGCCACGCGGGCGTACACACCGAGCCGCCCAAATGCCTGCACCCGCCTCGACACACCGCCGGCCAGCCAATGGATCACGTCGATGTCGTGGGCCCCCTTTTGCAGCAGCAACGACGTGACGTGTCGCCGCTGCGCATGCCAGTCCTTGAAGTAGAAGTCGCCGCCGTGTCCCACGAAATGGCGACACCACACCGCTTGCACCTCACCGATGACACCGTCGTCGATGAGCTGTTTCATCGTGCGAATAGCGCTGTAGTGGCGGAGGTTGTGGCCGACGTAGAGCCGGACCCCGGCGGCGGCGACATCGGCGGCTGCGGCAAGGACGTGGTCACATCCCGCCGTGGTGATGGCAAGCGGCTTCTCGGCGAAGGTCGACTTGCCCGCCCGCAAGGACGCGATGACCATTTCTTCATGGGCGAAGTCGGGGGTCGCGATGATGACGGCGTCGACGTCATCGGCGGCGAGGACATCGGCGAACGTCTTGGTCATCCACGCCACACCACCGAGTTGGTCGGCGCGGTAACGCAGCAGGTTTTCGTCAAGATCGCAGAGACCGACGATCGTGCCGCCGCGGCCCGGCCGGTGCGCGACGTCGAGCAGGTTGCCTCGCAGCCCCAGCCCGACCATGGCGATGCGCAGATCGCCGGACTCGGTCGAAACGGCGGTGGGCTTGCGGGCAGACTTGGCCATAGCCATGACTACCACGCCCGTTCCCATCGTCCTCCTGGCCGCCGGGCTCGGCTCGCGCTTCGGGGGCGTGAAGCCGCTCGCGCCGGTTGGGCCCGCCCACGAGGCGCTCCTCGTCCTCTCGCTCGATCAGGCCAGACGGGCCGGCTTCACCGAAGCTGTCATCGTCGTCGGACCGCTTACGCGCGACGCGATCGTAGGTGCACTTATCAATCCACCGATACCCGTGTCGTTCGCTGATCAGATCGGCCGCGACGGAGGCGACGGCAAGCCGTGGGGCACTGTCGATGCGCTGGCAAGCACTGGCCTCCACGGACCGTTGGTTGTCGCCAACGGTGACGACCTCTACGGCGTCGCGGCCCTCGCAGACGCGTTTGCTTCGACAACGCAAGGCGACATCGACGGTGCGGCGGTGATGTTTCCGGTGGGTCGAACCCTCTCTGGCATCGGCGGCGTTTCGCGTGCCGAACCGGTCGTCGACGAAGACGGACTACTCCGCGCGCTCACCGAACGCCGCGGGGTGGAACTCGTCGACGGCGTGATCGCCGATAGCACCGGCCACGTCATGGAAAGCGATGCTGCCGTCTCGATGAACCTCTGGGCGTTTCGGCCGGCCGCTGTTGAAGCATTGCGCGACCTCGGGCGCGGTTTCCGGGAGCAACACCGTGATGACGCCAAAGCGGAACTCGGCCTGCCCGACGCCATCGGTCAGCTCGTCGCATCCGGTCAACTCCGCATCAGCGTGACGGTGACGGATTCCACATGGCACGGCGTCACCTTCGCCGACGACGTGGAGAAGGTCCGAGCCGAACTGATCGCCGACGGGTGGTAGCGACGACGGACGACGTGTCCGCTGCGTCGGAGCGTCTCCGCGCCGTTCTGCGCGCGTATCAAGTCGACTCCCCTATCGCCGACGCGATGCCTCTCGATAGTGGACACATCCACCGCACGTGGTCGATCACGACCGCTGACGCCGAGGGTTACGTCGTCCAGGAACTCAACGCGCAGGTCTTCCGAGATCTCCCGGCCTGTGAGGAGAACCTCCGCCGGATCGACGACCTCTTCCACCTCCGCGATCCGCACCTCGAGATCACCATCCCCCGCCATCTCCGGACGAAGACCGACGGCCTGCACG
>JANPDB010000440.1:0-3208 GCA_031431255.1 Acidimicrobiia bacterium
GTGATCTTCTCGGTGTGGAAAGCCTCACGATCTTCCCGCACCTTCTCGGCGACCCGTACTCGAAAGCCGAGGAGCAGATGGAGCGGTTCATGAAGGAAGTTCTTCCGCTCGTGAACTGAGGTTCCCGTCGGACGGCGGCACGCGCCGGAAATCCTCGACGTCGACAACGGCAGCTCGGTCAGACTGCGGTGCCGTCGTCAGGAGCACGCATGAAACCTCTGGTCGTCGAACACGACGTCGCCGCGCTGTACTCGTTCGGCGTCGACGCAGTCGTCGAGTTCACGGAAACGCTCAACGGGGAGCAGTGGGGTTCTCGGTGCTGTGGTGCCTGGTCGGCCACGACCCTCGCCCATCACCTGGTCGGCGTCGTCGGTTGGTATGACGAGTGGCTCGACCGGGCCCTTGGCGGGACATCGTCGCCACCGTTTCCTCGCTCCGACCTCGACCGGCGGGCTGCCGCTGCACTTGTCGAGCATGCCGGCCTTACCGGCCCAGAGGCGATTGCCCTGTTCGCCGAACGGGCTCGGGACTATCTCGAACGGGCGCGTGGTGCCTGGGACCTGCCCTATGGCTACCCCCTCGGCACGATCACGACCGGACTCCACATCGGTGTGGCGGCCTGTGAGTGGCATCTTCATGCCTGGGACTTCAGCGGGCTCGCCGACGACCGGCATATCCCGAATCGAGAGGCAGCAGACGCGCGGCTGCTCTATCTGGCGTCGGGCGACGCGATCGCCGCCACGAAACACGCCCCAGCCCGCTGGTACACACGCGCCGTGCTCCGGGGTACCGCGGACGCCCGTCCGTGGACGACCATCGTTCGACGCTCCGGCCGGCGGACCTGAGGAAGGCCCGCCCGTTTCTGCCCGAATTCGGGCAGAATCGTGGACGTGCCTGTCAAGGATCGTCAAGCTGTTGTCGCAGTGTCGGCCGATCGCCCGCGGGATACCCCGTTCGACGATCTCCTCGACCATCTCGTCCGCACCACCACGCTCAACCGCGGTGAAGCCGTTCGTGTGGTCGGCGAGGTCGTCGCGTTCTTTCACGAACCCCTCGATGCGTTCGTGAAACGCCGGCACCGCGAACTGCAGTCCGCCGGACTGGCCAACACCGCGACCTACGAGCAGATCCTCGACGAACTCCGTTTCGTCCGCCTCGCTGCTCCGCCGATCACGGTTCGCCAGATCCGACGCCTGATCTACGGCTGACCATCCGGTTCGGCCCCCGAGTCCGTCCCACCCTGATCGAATGGTGGCGAGAAAGTATGTGTACGAAACATGTGTGGAGTCGTCGCCTACATCGGCAATCAGCAGTGCCTTCCGATCCTCATGGAGGGCCTCTCCAGAGTTGAATACCGCGGGTACGACTCCGCAGGCGTCGTCGTCAATGGACCGAAGGGCCTGAAGGTCGTCAAGAAGAAGGGCAAGCTCCGCGAGCTCGAAGGCGCGTTACCCAAGACGATGACCGGGACGCTCGGTATAGGCCACACCCGTTGGGCCACCCATGGCGAACCGAACGACGCAAACGCCCACCCCCATCTCGACGCAACCGGAAACGTCGCTCTCGTTCACAACGGGATCATCGAGAACGCCTCCGAACTCCGGGCCAAGCTCGAAGCCGATGGTGTGGTCTTCGCCAGCGAGACCGACACCGAGTGCCTCGCCCATCTGATCGGCCGCCGACGGGCTTCGGGGGTCCCGATCGAGGAGGCGGTGCGGGCGACGCTCGCCGAGGTCGAGGGGACGTATGGACTCGTCGTGATCGACTCCACCCAACCTGACTGCATCGTGGTCGCCCGAAACGGATCGCCCGTCATCATCGGCATCGGTGAAGGAGAGATGCTCGTCGGGTCTGACGTGAGCGCAATCGTTCGTCACACGTCGCGAGTCGTGCCGCTCGATGACGGCGAAATGGCCGTGCTGACCAAGGACGGCTACCGGACGTTCTCCCTCGATGCGACGCCGACACAAAAGCGTCCGTTCGACGTCAACTGGTCGATCGAAGCGATCGACCGGGGCGGTCACGAACACTTCATGCGCAAGGAGATCCTGGAGCAGCCAGCAGCCATCGAGAGGGCGCTGCGCGGTCGCGTCGATGAGCGGTTTGCGACGGTGAAGTTCGGCGGCATCAACCTGACGGCACGCGAGGTGCTCGACATCCGTCGGGTCAAGATCCTCGGGTGCGGTTCGGCGTTCTACGCCGGGATGGCCGGCGCGCAGCTCATCGAGAACCTGGGCCGCATTCCCGCTGATGCCGAGCCGGCCAGCGAGTTCCGCTACCGCAACCCGGTCATCGAGTCAGACGTGCTGTACATCGCCGTAAGCCAGTCCGGCGAGACCGCTGACACGCTCGCCGCAGTGACGGAGATCAAACGCAAGGGTGGCCGGGTTATCGCGGTGGTCAACGTGGTCGGCTCGACGATCGCCCGCGAGTGTGACGGGATCTACATGCATGCGGGGCCCGAGGTGAGCGTGGCGTCGACCAAGGTCGTCACGTCGATGATCACCAGTATCGGTCTGCTCGCCGTGTACCTCGGTCGTATCCGCGATCTCGGGCCGTCCGACGGCACCCGGCTTCTCCATGGTCTCAAGGCCCTGCCAGGTCTGATCCGTCAGGTGCTCGATCAGGAGCCACACATCAAGCAGATCGCCGAAAAATACGCACACGTACCTTCGATGTTCTTCATCGGCCGCAACACTGGTTATCCGATTGCCTTGGAAGGGTCCCAGAAGCTGAAGGAGATCAGCTACGTCCACGCTGAGGCGTATCCCGCGAGTGAACTCAAGCACGGACCACTGGCGCTGGTCGGTCCGGAGTTTCCGGTGGTGTCGATCGCGTTGGACGACCCGCTGCTCGAGAAGAACCTCTCGTCAGTGCAGCAGGTTCGCGCCCGCCGGGGCCCGACCATCGGAGTCGTGCAACAGCGCGGCCACGGTTTCCATCTCACCCACGAAGGGGGTCTGTTCGACGACGTCATCGTCGTTCCGGCCAGCGAGCCGGAATGGGCTCCGCTGCTCGCCAATGTCGCGCTGCAGCTCTTCTCGTATCACGCCGCAGTGGCGCTCGGGCGTGATGTGGATCAGCCCCGCAACCTCGCGAAGTCGGTCACGGTGGAGTGAGTGCACGAACGCGAGGGTGGCGGGGCTGCTGGGGGGTGTGTGTGCGGCGAAGTCGGTCACGGTGGAGTGAGTGCACGAACGCGAGGGTG
>JANPDB010000441.1:0-6781 GCA_031431255.1 Acidimicrobiia bacterium
CACGCCGAAACGGTGCTGCTCGTCGATCACCACAACGCCGAGCGAGTGGAACTCGACGTGCTCACCGATCAGCGCGTGGGTTCCGATGAGGAAGTCGACCGAGCCATTCGTAAGAGCACCGAAGAGATAGCGACGCTCCGCCGCCGTCGTGCGGTTGGTGAGGAGCTTCACCGTGACCGGTCGCTCCCCCATCAGCGAACCCTCTTCGCGGACGGTCAGCGCAGCGGCGTCGAGAACCCGGCGAATGCCGATGAAGTGCTGCTCGGCGAGCACTTCAGTCGGTGCCATGAGCGCGGCCTGATGACCGTCCTGGATGGCCATCAGCGCAGCGGTGACGGCGACGAGGGTCTTGCCCGAGCCCACGTCGCCTTGGAGAAGCCGATGCATCGGAAGCGGCGATGCCAGGTCGCGGGCGATCTCGGCGTTGGCCCGCCGCTGGGCACCGGTGAGCGGAAAGGGCAGCGACGCATGGAACGCCGACACGAACGGCCCGTGACCTTCGAAGGCGGCCGAGGGATGCACGATGCCGATCGAATCCCGTTCAACGGCGCGCTTCCGAATAACCAGAACGAGTTGCAGCCGGAGGAGTTCGTCGAATGCCAGACGCTTGCGAGCGGCATGCGTTGAGCCGATCGCTTCCGGCTCATGGATCTGGTGCATCGCCCAGTCGCGTCCGACGAGGTCGAGAGCGTCACGGAACTGGCGTGGCAGCGGATCGGCGAACCGGCCCGCCCGCCGCAGGGCCTCGCCGACCCATCCCGCCATCTCGCCGGTCGTGAGTCCGCTCTTCTCGGACTGCGGATAGAGCGGGACGATCTTGCCCGTCTTGTCGCCGCCGACGAGGTCCACGACCGGGTTCGTCATCCGGCGCTGCCCGTTGAAGATGTCGAGCTTGCCGAACATCGCCACCTCGGTCCCGGCCGGCAACTGCTTCGCCCGCCACGGCTGGTTGAAGAACGTCGCCTTCAGGTAGCCCGAGCCGTCGAAGACGTCGACCTCCACAAAGGTGCGTCCCTGACGACTCCGACGGGCTTCGCTGCGTTTCACGGTGGCGAGAACCAGCGCCTCGTCGCCCGGCAACATGTCGCGGATCGGCTTCTGCGCCGTGCGGTCGATGTAGCGCCGGGGGAACGTCGTCAGAAGATCGAGAACGGAGTCGATGCCCTGGTCACGCAGCGCGGCCAGCTTCTTCGCACCGACGCCGTCGAGACGCTCCACCCCGATCGACGCCAGCTGACGGAGGCGTCGGCCGGCCTCGACTGATTCACCGGCCTGCGAACTCACAGCTGACGAGCGTACGCCTAGCCCTCTGACAGCCCGTCACCCCCAGCGCTTCTGGGTCAGCTGACGTTCACTGGGTCGGGATTTGCGCACCTGTGTCGTTCTCCCGACCCAGAGCATGCGAGCCGACAGGACATCTCGGCGGCAGGGTTACGTGGCAGCCGGGGTGTCGGCCGCGAGTCCCGCGGTGTAGCCCGCGTCCATTCCGGACCGGAGCTCGGCACCACCGTCGGCGAGTTCGAACTGGCAGGCGAGGATATCGACACCGTCGGGCGTGCCGTCGGCCTCCGCCGGCCAGGTCGACGGATCCCACACCCCGCCTCGCCGAAATGCCTTCGCGCAATGCACGAAGACCTCGACCGGCTCAATGACGATGACCGTCTTGGGAGTGCGCAGCTGATCGTCGAAGGAGCGGAGCAACGCAGGGTCGACCGACACGTGGGCCGGACCGTTCACGCGAAGCGTTTCGTCGCGACCGGGAACCACGAGCAGGCAACCGGCCTGACCGGTTTCGACGATGTTGGCGAGCGTGTCGATCAGGTTGTTGCCATTGAGATCGGGGATAGCGATCGCCCCCGACGCGAGGACACGAACGAAACCTGGCGGGCCGCCACGCGGAGACACATCGAGTCGGCCGCTGCGGTGCGACGTGGAGATCACCAGAAACGTGCACCGCCCAACGAACCCGACGCTCATCGGGTCGAGCACGGACTTCACCTTGTTCCGCACCAACGTGGACGGTTCACGGTAGAGGCCGCGCAATTCGTCGAGCGTGGAGAGCATGTACATCGGCGAATCCGACATGCCAGGCACAGTAGTTCGTCCGAGCCGCCACCGGCCTGGGTCGGCTCAGGTGCAATGGGTCGGGATCTGTGCAGCTGTGCACGCCGGCCGACCCGGTGCACGCAAACTGACCCGGGACGACACCACACGGACGGGCGGTTGGGCAACACTGAGGGGATGAGCACCACGGTCGACGCTGCCCGGACCGTGCTGAAGCGGGTGTTCGGCTACGACTCGTTCCGGGGGGACCAGGAGGCGATCGTCACCCAGGTGATCGACGGCGGCGACGCGCTCGTGCTCATGCCGACCGGCGGAGGGAAGTCCCTCTGTTACCAGATCCCCGCGCTCGTACGCCAAGGCACCGGCGTAGTCATCTCCCCGCTGATCGCCCTGATGCAGGACCAGGTCGACGCACTCCGCGCGGTCGGTGCTCGCGCCGCCTTCCTCAACTCAACCCAAGGCCCCGACGAGCGCCAAGAAGTCGAACGGGACTTCCTCGCCGGCCGCCTGGATCTGCTCTATCTCGCGCCGGAACGGCTTCGCGTCGAATCGACCATGCGACTGCTCGAGCGCGGCACGATCGCGCTCTTTGCCATCGACGAGGCCCATTGCGTATCGCAGTGGGGCCACGACTTCCGGCCGGAGTACCTCATGCTCTCCGAGCTCCACGACCGGTGGCCAACGGTGCCCCGAATCGCGTTGACGGCCACGGCGACCAAGGCGACCCACGCCGAGATCACGTCACGGCTCAAGCTCGAGAACGCCAGGCACTTCGTCGCCAGCTTCGACCGGCCCAACATCCAATACCGCATCGTCGGGAAGGCCAACCCGAACCGTCAATTGCTCGACCTTCTCCGTCGCGAGCACGAGGGTGATGCGGGCATCGTCTACTGCCTGTCGCGAGCGTCGGTCGAGAAGACCGCGGAATTCCTCAACGACAACGGCATTCCGGCGGTTCCGTACCACGCCGGCCTCGACAACCGAGTCCGCGCCGCCAATCAGGCGCGCTTCCTCCGAGAAGACGGCCTCATCGTCGTCGCCACGATTGCATTCGGCATGGGCATCGACAAACCCGACGTGCGCTTCGTCGCCCACCTCGATCTCCCCAAGTCCGTCGAGGGGTATTACCAGGAGACGGGACGCGCCGGTCGGGACGGACTGCCGTCGACAGCTTGGCTCGCCTATGGCCTTCAAGACGTCGTCCAGCAGCGACGCATGATCGACACATCGGATGGGGATGCCACCCACCGGCGACGGCTACGTGAGCATCTCGACGCCATGCTCTCGCTTTGTGAGACCGTGCAGTGCCGCCGCGTGCAGCTCCTCAACTACTTCGGCCAGGCGAGCGAGCCATGCGGGAATTGCGACACCTGCCTCCATCCGCCCCAGCAGTGGGACGGAACCGTCGAAGCCCAGAAGATCCTTTCGACGGTGTCGCGTCTGCAGCGAGAGCGAAATCAGAAGTTCGGTGCCGGCCAGATCATCGACATCCTGACCGGTAAGCGCACAGACAAAGTGGTGCAGCATCACCACGACGAGCTGACGGTGTTCGGTATCGGCTCGGACCACGGCGACACCGAGTGGCGAAGTGTGATCCGTCAGCTCCTCGCCCAGGGCCTCATCGGCGTCGAAGGCGACTACGGCACGCTCGTGCTCACCGACGCGAGTGCAGAAGTGCTGGGTCGCAAGCGCGTGGTGATGATGCGCACCGAAAAAGAGCGCGCGGTGAAAGCGGCCAAGCCCTCCTCGTCACGCGGCGGGGCGAAAGCGGCCGCAGTCGAGTTGGCCCCTGACGCCGCCGACCGATTCGAGCGTCTTCGTGCTTGGCGCGCCGCCGCGGCGAAAGAGCAGGGCGTACCTGCCTACGTGGTCTTCCACGACGCGACCCTGCGGGAGATCGCGACGCGACACCCGTCAACCCTCGCGGAGTTGGCCTCCGTCACCGGCGTCGGCGAAACCAAGCTCGAACGATTCGGCGACGGCGTGCTGCGTTCACTGTCTGGCACCGGCTGAGCTGCGGCCTTCGCCTGGTGAGCGAACGGTTCAGCCGAGGCGGCATCAAGCAAGGCAGAGTCCGGCAACAACTGTTTCCACCCGCAGTATCGCCCCGGCGCCCATGCCGAGCACCAACCCGGCGCAGAACAGCGTCAGGACCGGACGCTGCTTTCGGTGCGGAACCACGACGGCGAGCACCATGCCGATCATCGCCGGGATCCAGAGCCAGCTGAGGCCCCGATGAATGACGACCTGCCCGCCGAGGCCGTCGCCGCAAAGTTCGCTGGCCCGTCGGGTGATGGGGGGACGGAACAGCGCGAACCCCGCGCACGCCATCGCACCGAACCCGGCGATCACACCGATGGTCGCATGGACATAGCGAAGCCGGACCGCGGCGAGGTCGCCGGGCCGTCGACCGGGCGAATCGTCACGCCGTTCGCCGTCTCGACGGTCCGCCGGGTGGGCAGCACGCAGATCGAGCAGGTCCCGAGCCACGTCGACGAGCGCGTCGCCCGGGCATTCGTCCGGGCTACGGGAGGACGACGATGCTGCCGGCATTCCCCCTGCATCGGCGCCCAAGACCGACGCGTTGAGCCAAGGGCGGTCCAATGGGCCGAACGGGCTACTCCACGCCGAAGAGGTACGGGTACAGGGGCTGACCGCCGTGATGTACTTCGGCCGTGACCTCGGGGCGGTGGTCGGCCAACCACTCCGTGATGACCCGGGTCGTTCCGGAGGTGGCACCCTCACCTTCGATGATGGTGACGATCTCGTGGCCATCCTCGACGATGGCGCTGAGCAGACCGGTGCATGCGTCGACCAACTCCCGTTGCACAACGACGATGCCGCCCGTGCGGGTCAGGCCGAGATGGTCACCCTCGAAGATCGGGCCGGCGTCGGAGGTGGAATCGCGCACCGCCACGGTGACCTCTCCACTGACCACCGCAGTGGCCCCCGCAAGCATCGAGACGGCGTTCGCCACGAGCTCGCCCTGAGGGTCGTACTGCATGGCTGCGGCGAGCCCCTCGGTGACCCCGCGAGTGCCGATCACCTTCACTTGCTTTGTAGTAAGCGCGACTACTTGTTCGGCCACGGCAATGATGTTCTTGTTGTTCGGCAGGATCACCACGCTGTCCGACGGGCAGGCCTCGACGGCCTCGAGCAGCTGGGCCGTGGAAGGGTTCATCGACTGGCCGCCGGTCACCACCTGCTGGACGCCGAGCGAAAGGAACAGGCGTCGTATGCCGTCACCGCTGGCGACGACGACGACAGCGGTCTCGCAAGGCTCGTGCACGTGTGGCGGTTCGTCGACGATCGACGCACCGGTCGCCTCGCGGACCCACCGCTCTTCCTCCACTTCCTCGTGGAGATCGGTGACACGAATCGTGCGCGGCCGACCGATGTCGAGCGCCACCTCGATTGCTGCGCCGACGTCGTCGGTGTGGATGTGGCAGTTCCACAGGCCGTCGCCGCCCACTACCACGATCGAGTCGCCGATGGCTGCCCACGCGTCCTTGAACCCGTCGATCGATTCATCCGGGGCCTCGAGGAAGTACATGACCTCGTAGCGCAGCTCCTCAACGCCCTTCACTCCGTCGGGCGACACCGCCGAGTGAGAGTCACCGAGCGGATCGGGCGGAAGGTCGTTGCCCGGTGCCTCGACCCGCGGGATGGGCCGGCCGTCGAGTTGATGCAGAAGAGCGTCGATGAGCACCAGGAAGCCGGTGCCGCCCGAGTCAACGACCCCGGCGGCTTTCAACACGGGAAGCAGGTCGGGCGTCGACGCGAGGGCGTCAGCCGCTCCCGACCTCGCGGCTTCGACGACATCGAGGAGCGATGCCGAATCTGGCAGCGCCGCGGCAGCCTCTGCCGCCCCCCGTGCGACCGTGAGGATCGTCCCTTCGATCGGCTTCATCACGGCGCTATACGCGGCGGTTGACGCCGCGGCCAACGCCCGGATCAGGATCGGAGCGGAAACCGATTCGTGGCTTCGGCATTCCGTCGAGAGGCCTCGCAGGATCTGGCAGAGGATCACGCCGGAGTTGCCCCGCGCTCCCATGAGCGACCCGTGGGCGATGGCCTGGCAGGCCGACGCGATGGTCAGGGGCGCCTTGTCGGCCGCGGACGCCAACTCGGTGACCACCGCTTCGGACGTGAGGGCCATGTTTGTACCGGTGTCGCCGTCGGGAACCGGATAGACGTTGAGGCGATTCATGGCGGCCTGATTGGCCCGAAGGCCATCACGGAAGGCGAGGATCCATCCGACGAGATCGTCGGCGTTGAGCGCCGTCCGTACGCTGGGGGAAGCAAGGGATTCGGGCGCTGACATGGGTGGGCCATCTTACGAGGCAGCAACGCGCTGAGCCGCTTCGCCCTCCGACGCGACGAATCCTTGTGGGCCAGCAGGCTCGCTCGGGCCAGGAAGAGCGTGCTTTCCCGAAGTCTCCCGGCCTTTGCGAGCCAGCTGGCCCACGGACTCTCCGATCCGGGCCTGCGTGTCCGAGGACGCGGACGGCAGGGGTGGTCGGGGCTGGTACGATCTACCGCTCGCAAACGGACGGTTTCGTCGGTCTGTGTGCACCTTCGCTGGAGTGGTTACGTCGTGCGACGTGACGAACAAAGGAACTGCCATGTCCTCGGTCTGTGAGATCTGCAACAAGAAGCCCTCGTTCGGCATGAGCGTCAGCCATTCCCACGTCCGCACGAAGCGTCGCTGGAATCC
>JANPDB010000442.1:0-4340 GCA_031431255.1 Acidimicrobiia bacterium
GGTACGTGGATGGCTCTACCGGCTCGATGCACAGATCGCTCGTAGGTCAGTCTGGGGTGAATGCCCGACTGTCCCATGCGCTGATCTCTTCCAACGCCTCGTGCATCGTGACGAGCACCCGCTCCCACAGCTCGCGCCCGAGTTCGGCATTGGCGCCACGTCCATCGCCGATGACCCCGATCGGCAGCTGACCGGGAGCGGGTACGGACTCGAAGTCATCGGACAGCCAGCCGAAAGCGACGCTTCCACCGAAACGGACGTGTCGGTTCTCCGCCAGCTTCTCGGGTACGGCGCGTACGGCTCGGCTGACATCGACCAGGTCGGGTCGGATGGCCATGAGCATCGATGTCTCGTCGTGGCCGCCGTGGATGGGCATGCCGCGTTCGTCGCCCTCGCCGCTCACCACGAAGGGCTGCATCAGAAAGGTCTGGAACCCATAGGCGAGTCGGAGTTCACGGAGCATCACCTGGAGCAGGGCGCTGTTGCCGCCGTGGCCGTTGACGAAGACGAGCTTGCGCGCCTTGGTCGTCGCAAGGGATCGTCCGATGTCGTTCAGCACCGCCAGCATCGTGGTGGCCGAGAGCCAGACGGTTCCCGGCGCCCATGCATGCTCGTTGCTCTTCGTGTAGCCGAGCGACGGGAGTGCCCAGATGTCGAGCGCCTCGCCGAACCGGTCGACGAGGGATTGCACTGCGTGTTCCGCGATCAGCAGGTCGGTGCTGAGTGGAAGGTGGGGTCCGTGGGCCTCGATGGCACCGAGGGGACGCAGGAGGATCGACGACTCGCCGATTCGCCCTCCGAGGTCATGGACGGAGAGCTCCTCGAAGCGGCGTGTCGAAGTCATGACGCGAGGCTCGGTTCCGGCGGGACCGATCGCGAGACGAGGGTGTCGCGCTGACGGGTCTTCCAGAGGCACAGGCCGAAGAAGTACCCGACGGCGGCCATCAGCCCGATGCGTCCGGTTACGGAATGATTCGGAAGGCGCTGGGTGGCCCAGGCCATGGCCAGGAGCCAGGCGACGGTGATGGGCAGCGTGAAGATCCGCCCGCCTTCGGAACGTACCGGATGGGGGAACTTGACGTTCGTGACCATGAGCACACAGAGCAGCAGGGTGAAGCCGGCGTTGAGCCACTTCGGTGTTTCGAGGAGGAAGAAGGTCGGAGCCACCAGGTTCCACGTGGCCGGGAAGCCTCGGAACCAGTTGTCGTCGGTCATCATGTCGGTTCGGGAGAACCAGATCGCCGAAAGGAAGACGACGAGACCGGCGAGAGGGAGCGAGATCGGGCTGGGCAGCAGGTCGAACTGGTGGAGGAAGGCCGCGGGAACGACCACACAGGTGACGTAGTCGATGACCAGGTCGAGGACGTAGCCGTCGATCCTCGGCACGCGCGCCACGATGTCGACGCCCCGCGCCATCGGTCCGTCGATGCCGTCGATGATCTGGGTCAGCAGAAGGTAGAAGATCGCCTCCTTCGGCTTCTGGTTGAACACCGCCTGAAGGGCCAGCATCCCGACCACGATGCCCGTCGCCGTGAACAGGTGGACCATCCATCCCTGGCGGACTTCGGAACGCGTCGCCGTGCACGGTCCGGGCTGGCCATCTCCTGCGGCACTTGCCATGACCCCCACGCTAGTGCCGGGCGGCCTCTTTCCGGGGAAGATGGGGCATGGCTTTCTCCGGATTCGGTCGTGATGCGCTCCCCTTCTTCGCCGGGTTGGAGGCGGACAACACGAAGGCGTACTGGACGACGCAGCTGCCGACCTTCGAAACGGCCGTTCGCAAACCGATGAAGGCCTTCGTGGAGGAGGTTGACCAGTCGTTCCGACCGCTCGTGATCTTCCGACCGCATCGCGACGTGCGCTTCGCCAAGGACAAGTCGCCGTACAAGACCCACATCGGCGCGGTGGGCGAGCTGGAAGGGGGCTCGATCGTGTACGTGCAGCTCTCCAGCCGCGGGCTCATGGCGGCGTGCGGGTACTACATGATGGCGACGGACCAGCTCGAGCGGTATCGGGCGGCCGTCGCCGACGATCGGACCGGGCCGCAGCTGGAGGCGGCGATCGTCGAAGTGACCAAGGCCAAAGTGACCGTGTCGCACGGTGGAGGGGAACCGCTCAAGACGGCGCCCCGTGGGTATCCGCGCGATCATCCGCGAATCGGGCTGCTGCAGTGGAAGGGCGTCATCGGTGCTCGTGAGTTCGGTGCACCGTCGTGGCTCTACGGCCCAGGTGCCCTGACGCAGGTGCAACGGGTCTGGCGTTCGACTGCGCCCCTGTGCTCGTGGCTCGACACCCACGTCGGGCCGAGCACGGCGATGCCCGACGACCTTCGCGAGCGCTTTTGACGGCGTCGACCCGGCTGGGCGAGCGTCGGGCGGGTGAGCCGGAGTTGTCGACGTACCCGGCCAACTGGTGCCAGCATCGATTCCATGGATGCAGGAGCGATCGTCGTCGGGGCAGGCCACAACGGACTCATCTGTGCGGCGTATCTCCAGCGCGCCGGGATCTCGACCGTGGTGGTGGAAGCACGAGAGACCATCGGCGGTTGCTCGGCGACCGACAACGCCTTGGGCGGGGCGCTGGTGAACATCTGCAACTGCGATCACGCCATGGTCCGCACCACGTCGATCCCCGATGAGCTGGCACTCGATCGGCACGGGCTGCAGTACCTCAACGTGGAACCGGCGTATCTGAACGTGCACTGGGACGGTGGGCCCGGATGGTTCCTGTTCCATGACGTCGACCGGACGCTCGCCTCGCTGCAGCACTCCTATCCGGGCGAGGTCGCCGGGTACGAGCGATACCTGCGATCAGCGCTGCCCGTCGTGCGGACCGTGACCGAACTGGCACAGGCGACACCGACCCCTGGGGCCATCTTCGGCGGCATGGCCCGCCGCGCGAAGTACGCCTCGCGTGCCGTGCCGACGATCCTGCAGTGGTCCAAGCGGAGCGTCGGTGATGTCGTCCGCTCGTTCTTCGCCGCGGAGGCCGTCCGGTCGCCGGTCATCTCGACGGGACCGTCGGTGTGGGGACTGTCGCCCGAGACGCCGGGCACCGGTCTCGGCGCGCTCGGCTACGCAATGCGCCATCACGCACCGGTCGGTCGGCCGGTCGGGGGGAGCGGTGCGCTTCCCGGCGCGATCGCCTCGGCTCTGGTCGCGGCGGGAGGGACGGTGCGTACCAACGCGCGGGTTTCGCGCATCCTCTGCGAAGGTGGAGCCGTTGTCGGCGTCGAGCTGGCCGGCGGGGAGGTCATACGCGCACCGATCGTCGTCGCGGCAACGGATCCCCGGTTGGCCCTCGTCGATTGGTTGTCAGATCCGCCCGCCTCGGCCGCCGCGCTCATTGCGAAGTACCGCGACGCGCCCGTCCATGACGGGTACGAAGCGAAGATCGATGCGGTCATCGACGCGCCCTACGACATCCCTGCGGTCGATGACGCAATGCGTCGAGCGCTCTCGCTCACCGACGAGCAGGTGCGAACGCCATCGATGATTGTGAGCAACTCGCTGGCCCAGCTAGCCGTCGATCATGCCGCCCAGCTCCAGGGCCGGATCGCCGAGCGACCGCAGTTCTTCGTGCAGCTGCCCTCAGTGCTGGATCCTTCGGTGGGTGCGGCACTCCCGGTCGGGCATCAGGTGTTTTCGCTCGAGATCCTCTGGACGCCTTACGCGTTGGCCGGTGGATGGGACGCGACCGAGGAGCCCCGTCGGTGGCTGACGAAGGTGTCCGAGCTCGTCACCATGGCCGACGGTCGGCCGTTCCACGATCACGTGGTCGACTATCGCCTCATGGGTCCGCGGGAGTACGAGCGCGAGTTCTCGATGGTGCGCGGCCATGCCCCGGCGTTCTCCGGTACCCCGATCACCGCGCTTCTCGGACGCAACCGGGAGTTGTCGCGCTACGAGACGCCGGTGAAGGGCCTGTTCCTCACGGGTGCGGCGACGTTCCCCGGCGCGGGCATTTGGGGCGCGTCGGGGCGCAACACCGCCACCGCGGTCCTGGCGTCGGATGGTCGCTCAGCCCGGGCGCGTCGTTCGGTGTCGGCAGCCGTCGCCTGAGGCTGCGGAGAACCGGCTGAACTGGCCCGCGTCAGCGCTGATTCAGGAGCGCCCGATGAGCGGGTCGATGAACCGCGGGTCGATCTTGGCCCGCAGCTGTCGCTCGAGCTTGGAGAACTCCTCGGCGGTGTCACCCTTCGCCACGGCGTTCGCCCGCGTGAACTGGGCCAGGCGCGCAGCGGCGACATCGCCGATCGTGGCATCGCTGCCGTTGCCCAGAATGCCGAGCCTGACGGCGAGCGCAGTAGCGACCTGGGTGGACGGAACGTCGATCGGCGC
>JANPDB010000443.1:0-7287 GCA_031431255.1 Acidimicrobiia bacterium
CGCTCACCTGGTGGTGCAGATATCCACCAAGCTGAATCGGTCCCACCTCGTCGCGGCCGGCACTTCGATCATCCTGCCGGCCCTCGGCCGAACCGATCGCGATGTCAGCACCTTCGGGGAGCAGTTTGTCACCGTCGAGGACTCGATGGGTCTCGTCCACAGGTCAACGGGTGTCCTCTCCCCGCCGAAACACGCGCGCAGCGAAGTGTCGATCGTGTGTGACCTGGCGACGGCGTTGTTCGGATCGGACCACGAAGTGAACTGGCCGAGCATGCGGGCCGACAACGACGTCGTTCGTGATCACATCGCGGCCGTGATTCCCGGATTTCACGCGTTCAACGATCGAATCCGCGTGCCCGGGGGCTTTTCACTCCCTCATCCGCCGCGTGATTCCCGGGTCTTTCCGACCGCAAGTGGAAAGGCCGAATTCGCCGTCACGACGGTCCGCACCTCTTGTCCCGCGGCAGGCACGTTGCTGCTACAGACGATTCGTTCCCACGATCAGTACAACACGACGATCTACGGCCATCATGACCGGTATCGGGGGATCTCGGGTGATCGACACGTGGTGATGGTGAGCGAGACTGACCTTGCCGAGCTCGGGTTTGTCGATGGAGACGTGGTCGATGTCGTGAGTGCCGTGGACGGCGTCGAGCGACGTGTCTCTGGATACCGCCTGATCGCGTACCCCACACCGATCGGGTGTGTCGCCGGGTACTTCCCGGAGCTCAACATGCTGCTGCCCCTCGATCATCACGGTTCGGACGCGCAAACACCTGCTGCGAAGAGCATTCCCGTCCGTCTCCTTCGGTCGACCGTCTCAGCTCCCTGCTGATGACTCCCAACCGTTTCGCACACGCGGCGATGCCACGGTCATTGCGGATCAGCGTTGTTCGGTGAGCCCTCCCATCGCACGAGCATCGCAGTGGCGTCGTCATGGAGGTCGTCGACTTCCTGGAACGTTCTGACGCTTTCCACGAGTTGACGCAACATCTCCTCCGGTCGAAGTGACTCTGCGGAGTACCGGTTCATGAAGTCGACGAGTCGGTCCACGCCGAAGAACTCACGGTCAACGCTGCGAGCTTCGGTGATGCCATCGGTGTACAGCAGAAGGCAATCCCCGGGCTCGAGTTGTTCCGTTGCCACAGTCGGATAGCGGCCAGCGACACCCCACGGTGGAGTCGGCGCGCAGTGCAGTTCACGGACGACGCGTCCCCCACGAATCAGCAGCGGCAGCGGGTGGCCGGCGTTTGTCCAGGAGAAGATACCGGAAGGGAGCTCGATGCGCCCGATGATTCCCGTGGCGAACTCGTGTTTCCCGACTTGCGCAATAATTGTTCCGAGATTTTCGTGGATCGTCGCGAGCGGGCGGCAGTCGCGGCGATCGTGCCGGTAGCTGCTCAGGGTCAGCGAAGCGATACGAGCGGCAGCGAGGCCGCGTCCGACGGCATCGAAGATGGCGAAGTCGAGAAAGTCACCGTTGAGTGAATAGTCGAAACAGTCGCCGCCGATGTCGTATGCCGGCTCGAGGAGACCGGCGACACTCAGACCACCGGCGTGCAGTACAAGCGGTGGAAGCAGGTCCCATTGCATGCTGGCAGCAAGGCTCATGTCACGGCGACGCCTGTAGAAGTTGTAGACGTCGGTGCAACGAGCGTGGACCGCGAAGAGGTATCCGGCCAAGATGCCCAGATCTTCGCAAGCCGTCAGCAGCGTCTCCTCTGAGCTTGGAAGGGTGAGAGCAATCACGCCCGTGTGATCGGATCCTTCGACGATCGGCACCCATACCCTGATCGAGTCACCGCGGTCAGCGACGAGAACTCTCTGATCGGTGAAGGCTCGGCCTGCCATGGTGGTGGCGACCGCCTCCGACGGGGGAGTCGGCCCTGGGCTCGAGAGATCCGGCATGACCTCGAGAACGGTCTGTCCGAAATCGACGAGATACACGACGACGTCGGATGCCCCGCAGTCGACCGCCGATCTGGCCAAGAGCGCTGGCATCGAAGCTGGGTTGGCGCCGCGGGCCAATCTCAGCGCACGCTTGAGGTCGATCATCGCCACCGGTTCAACCCCCGCAGGAGCTGAGGTCGCCCATGAAAACCGGCTTCTTCAGATCGTTGCTCGTCATTACGGGCTCCCGGGCTCGTTGGTGAAACGGAAGTGTGTGCGGTCCGGGTGCCGCAACTGCCGCTGCGGCACCCGGACTCCTGGGGGGTCAGCTCTTGGGGCTTCGGTCGTTGATCGAATCGACGGCCTCGCCTGCCTTCTTGCGAACGGCGTCGATGGCATCCTTTGTCTTCCCGGCGACCTGATCTGCCTTGCCGCTTCGCTTCAGGTCCTTGGAGCCCGAGAGCGCGCCGACCGCTTCCTTCAGTCGTCCCTTGACGTCGTCGATTGCTCCCATGAGTGTCTCCTTCGTTTTGGTCGGCGACGGCGCCGACCAGAAGTACGTACCCATCCCGTCGGGACGGCAAACCTCGTCGACCTTGGCCTCGCTCGGGTGCTCGGTTGGCGCTTTAAGGAAATGCGTTCTGACCAACGGTCGGTTCTGCGCGCATCATCGCCGCCATCTGGTCGAGCGCCTGACGCAAGAGACGCGACACGTGCATCTGGCTGACGCCAACAGCTTCGGCAATTTCGCTCTGCGAGAGTTCCTGGAAGAAACGCAGTTCAACGATCCGCCGAGTTCGCTCGGAGAGGAGGGGAAGTAAGCGAGCTACCGTCTCGCGAGCGTCGACCTGAGAGAAGGGGGTGTCGGCCTCGTCGGAAGCCATCGTGACGTGAAGTGACGAACCGGCAGTTCCGGGTGCCGGCGCGTCCAGCGATCGTGCGCGGAACGCGGCGCTTGCTTCCATTGCCTCGATCACCTGCTCACGGGTCAGGCCGATCCGTGCGCCGATTTCGTCCAAGGTCGGTGAACGGCCGAGCTCGTGATTCAGCTCGCTAACCGCCGGACCGAGACGCTGGGTCGCCTCCTGTAACGATCGGGGCATGTGGACGCTCCACACCGTGCGAAAGTGCTTGCGCAACTCGCCGAGTATCGTCGGCGTCGCGAACCCGATGAACGGGACGCCCCGATCAGGGTCGAACCGCTCGATGGCGTGGAGAAGACCGATCTGTGCGACCTGAATGAGGTCGTCGAGCTCTGCCCCCCGGTCGCGGAATCGACGGGCGAGTCCGATGGTGATTCCCTGAGAATCGCGCACGATCTCGTCGCGGAGACTCCCGTCCCGGGTGGCCTGGTAGCGCCTGATGCGTTCGGTCTCGTCGTCGCGTCGGGAGATCAAATGAGGGGGGTCCGGGGTAGGGTCAGACTCCTCCGGATGATCGTTCATGTGGAAGCCGGCGGGCATCGGAAGAAGACTCGCAGTTCCCCGTCGACGGTCGACACCGTGCAGGCCGTCGTCAAGGCCACGACGATCTGTGAAGCCAGGGGGTCGAACTCGGCGTGGTCGTTGTCGGTTGGGCATTCGATGCCGACCGCAAGCGCGCCCTCAACGCCGAAGATCCCGACGCGCACGGCACTTCCGGGGCGACACGCGCCGATAGCCAGGTTCGCCGCCTCGTCGGCAACGATGCGAAGGTCCTCCACCTCCTCGTACGCGTAGCCCAGGTCGGATGCCGAGGAGGCCACGACGAGGCGAACAAGCCTGACGTAGGCCGGGTCGGCCGGGATGGTGAGGGTGATCTGGGCCTCGTCAACTCGTGTCATTTCGGTCCTCTCGTTGACGTTGAATAGCGGGTACCGATCGTTCACAACGAAGGGAGCCGCGTCGAAGCTTTTCACACCGGGTCAGTACCGCTCGGCGGACGGCCCTTGTCTGATCCGCGTACACGCGCAACCCGGTCAGCGAGACCAAGTCGTTGACCTTTGATCGTCTGACGGGAACGGTCGATCGAACGCGCCTGTCGAGCGATTGGGCGAACTTCTGCCAATGCAGCCTTCGTTTCACCGCTCCGTGCTCGACGAATCACACTCGGAAGCGACCGTGTCACGGTGCGTGCTTCGGTACGGTGCCGCCACAGCCACACTGCGAGAGCCTCAATGGCGAGGGAGGAGCGAACGGAGAGGCGAGGTCGTCGGAAAGCCATCTGGAGGATGGTACCCAGCTCCGACCGGATCAAACGTTGTGGAGGCGCACTGTGGCGACGACTGGCGGTGAGGTTTGGCCGACACTGCCGCGGGTACCAACCCGGTAAGCCGCCGGACGTCCGGCCTGACCTCAAGGAGTACCAATGGCAGCACGGAAGCAGACCCGCCCAACAGCGCAGACCGCGACGGTCGCAAGAGCCGAGGCGAGATCGACAAGAGCTGAGGCGAGATCGACCAAAGAACGCGCAAGCTCCGCAGGGAACTTCACGGTCCCAGGCATGACCCCGGCCCAGGGTTCCGACGTGGCCGGCATCCTCCAAGAGCGCCTTGGCGCTTTGATTGATCTCGGCCTCACCCTGAAACACGTGCATTGGAACGTGGTGGGACCGACGTTCATCGGTGTGCATACGATGCTTGATCCTCAGGTCGACGGGGTGGCCGCCATGGTCGATGCCACCGCCGAACGAATCGCCACGCTCGGGACTTCGCCGAACGGTCTCGCCGGGAATATGGTCAGTACGCGTACGTGGGTTGACTATCCCCTGCGCCGGGATCTCGTTCCGGAACACCTCACCGCCCTGGATTCGGTCTACGTCGGCGTCATCGACGATCATCGAAAGGCGATTGAAGCCGTGTCCGATGCCGATCCGATCACGGAGGATCTGCTCATCGGCCAGTCGGGGATTCTCGAGCAGTATCAGTGGTTTGTTCGCGCTCATCTGGAGTCGGCGTCAGGGAAACTGTCCAACCAGGGCGGAACGCGCTGAGCCGCTGCTCGCTGCCGGCTGGCGCCGTTCTCCTTCGCGAGGGCGAACCGGCGACATGGTACGCGCGCGTTCTTTCCGGCACCCTGGAAGTGACGCGGCGATCACCCGTCGGCCCGCAGCGGCTGGCCGTGATCGAGGCCGGTACCCTCGTCGGAGAGCTGGGTCTGCTCACCGGTGATGAGCGTCGGGCGACGGTCACGGCGCTCACCGACAGCGTGGTCGAATTCGGCGACGACGAGCTCTTCGCGCGTTGTCAGGAAGACGAGAGTTTTGTCGAGTCGTTCGCCGGTGTTGTCGCCGATCGGCTGGCTTCGCTCGCCGACCCCGTAACCATCCCGCTTCCCAAGGGCGGTGCGGTGACGTTGCGTCCGGGTCTCGCTGCGGATCGATCAGCGCTCGGTGCGGGCCTGGCGGCGATGTCACGGGAATCGCTGCGACGGCGCTTCTTCTCAGGAGGGATGCCCCCCGATTCGGTCATCGATCGATTAGTTGCTCTGGACTACGTCGATCACTTTGCCTGGGTGGCCATCGACGGCCCCGATCCAGATGGCGAGTTGATCGGTGCCGCGCGGTTCTTCCGGTCTTCCGCTGATGCAGACCTGGCCGATGTGTCGTTCGGGATCATCGATCGTGCTCACGGTCGAGGTATTGGGCGCGTGCTCGTCGAGTCGATCGGAGTGGCCGCCCAGGCAGCAGGCATCGGGCGACTCACCGCAGATGTGCTGAGCGAGAACGCACCGATGCGATCATTGTTGCGTCGTCCGAGCACCCGCTCCTCGTTCAGCGAGCCCGGTGTCGTTCATCTCGAGATGGACGTCGCCGATTTCGGAACAGGCCTGGAGCCGATAACGCGACGCGAACTGGCGGAGGTTGCGGCATCGATCGTCTGGCACACCGCCGCGCTGTTGACCGGCACGCATCCGGGATTGTCGAAGAACCATTGGTCCGGAGAGTTTGTCGTGCATTGATGCGGGGTATTTGAAGGCTCCTATCGAACGGCCGGATCCGGCCATGCACAAGGAGCACTTATGTCGACCGACAAGAACGTTGCCAGCGACCTCATGAAGACCCTCGAGGATGGTAAGGACGGTTTCGCCAGAGGAGCCGCCCTCCTCGAAGAAGCCTCTCCCGAGCTTTGCCCCACGTTCCTCCGCCTGAGCCTGCAGCGGAGTGCGTTCTACGACGAGCTGCACAAGATGGCGAAGGACTACGGCGATCCCATCGAAGCGTCGGGCACGATCGCTGCTGCATTCCATCGGGGCTGGATGACCCTGAAAGACGCCATGTCCGGTTCCGATCCGGCCGGCGTTCTCGATGCCGCAGTGCAAGGTGAGGAGCACGCCGTGAAGTCCTATGAAACGGCGTTGGAATCGTCCGATCTATCGTCCGGTCTGCGTTTGGTCCTTGCGCGTCAGATGGATGACGTTTCGAAGGCCTACATCGAAGTGAAGGCGCTTCGCGACGCCCACCAGGCGAAGGCCGCGTGATCGTTCGAACGTGGCGCTGAACATTCGCCGCCGGAAGCGAGCGCGGTGGCCGTCCCGACAGGGCGGTCATCGCGCTCGCGCCGCGTTGTCGCTCATTGCCGGTCTTCTGGTTGGAGCTGGCGTCGGCGCCGTGTCGCGCTCGGTTCCCTTTGCGATCGTGGGCGGATGGGCCACCTCGGCAACAACCTTCTTGACCATCACGTGGTCGTATGTCGTCGGATGCTCGGCGGACGAGACGGCTCAAGCGGCGACAACGCAGGACGACACGCGTGCCGAGGCCGGCACACTGCTCGTCGCGTCGTCGCTAATGAGCCTCGGCGGTGTCGTCTTCGGGCTCGTCAGGGCGGCCAGGCTCACGGGCTGGCGTGAGGTTGTGCTTACGTCGCTCAGTGTCGCGGTAGTCGCGCTTTCGTGGACCGTGGTTCATACCGTCTTCATGTTGCGGTATGCACATGAGTTCTACTCCGACGCAGGTCGAGGCGGCGTCGACTTCGGCGACGAGGAAAGCCCGGACTATCTCGACTTCGCCTACCTGGCCTTCACTGTCGGCATGACCTTTCAGGTGTCGGACACCCAGATCACGAACCGCACGATTCGCCGAACGGTGTTACGCCAGGCCCTTCTGTCCTACGTCTTTGGCGCCGTGATCGTCGCAGTGACGATCAACGTGGTCGCCGGCCTCCTGTCGCAGTAGAGCCGAAGCCGGCCGGCGCCAATTCGACCTCGCAGTTTGACCCTGCCGTCCTCCGGGTACCTGGTCTGAGTCGTACCTACCATTCGCACGAGGAGCAGGCATGTCAGAGTCCGTGGTCACCGTGTCCCCTCCCCGCGCGAACTCAACGACGAAGTCGTTGCTCGACTCGTCGCTGATGTGGTTCGGGCAGGCGCTGCGCAACGAGAGCGTCGATGTCACCGCAGCGTTCTTCGCCCTCGAGCCCCG
>JANPDB010000444.1:0-7380 GCA_031431255.1 Acidimicrobiia bacterium
GCCTGATCGGACGACGGCCTCGTAGCCGCGCTCATCGATCATCGCCCGATAGGTGTCGATGGGCAGCGGTCGGTCGGAAGCGACGACGATGAAGTTCGAGCCGAACGGCTCCCGTTCGAACGCGGACTCCGGCGCGAACACCGCGACGTGATCGAACACGGTGGCGATCGTCGCGACCTCCGCTCGGACGAAACGGTGTTCCTTGGCATCGATCACGTTCAGGGCGTAGATGCCGCCCGGGCGCATCGAGCGACGGATCACCCGGGTGAACTCGACCGTCGTGAGGTGCCACGGCACTGCCTCCGCCCCGAAGGCATCGCCGAGCACCACGTCCGCACGACCGTTTCTCTGGCGACCCATCGTCACCCGTCCGTCACCGATGATCACCTCGACGTCGGGCCCGGGCAACCATCCGAGCTTGCGCTCGGCGAGTTCGGGCAGGGCGCCGTCGACCTCGAGCACGACGCCGGTCGAGCCCGGCCGCACCGCGCGGACATAGCGGGGCATTGTCAACGCGCCGCCGCCGAGATGGATGGCGTGAAGGGGACCCGGTGGGAGCGCGTCGACGGCAACGCCGAAGAGCTGGGTGTAGGGAAAGCGCAGCGAGGCCGGATCATCGAGATCGACCTCGGAGTGGTCGAGATTGTCGAGGTGCAGGACGCGGATCGACGGTTCGTCTTCGATGCCAAGCACTGACGCGCAGTAGTACGCACTCTCCATCTCGCACGGGCTGTCGACGGTCACGGCCGCTGCGGCGCCCACTCCGCCGAAGGCCACCAGTCCGGCGGCGGCGAAGCGTTCCATCCCCGGGCGCCTGCGGCTGGTCACGGTCAGCAGAGCGCCGACGGCGATCAACGCCGCTCCGACGCAGAGAACCGTGGCCGTGATCGGCACGTTGCCGACGAGCAGGAAGCCGGTGACGAAGGTTCCAACGATCGCCCCGGTGGTGCCGATGGCGCTCATCGATCCGACGGTCGCGCCGCTTGATTCGAGCGATCGCAACTGCGTCTTGACCAGCATCGGCGAGACGGCGCTCAGCACGATCGACGGAAGCAGAAAACCGGCGATCGTGGCGACGAGCACGACGGCGACGCTGGTCCCGTCGAGTCGTTCCGCGGCGACCCGGACGATCGGCGGTGCGAGCAATCCGAGCCCACCGCCCAGCATCATCGTGGGTCCCACCATCGCCCGCGGGTCGATCTCGTCCGAGAGTCGCCCACCGAGCCAGCTGCCGAACGCGATGCCGGCGAGTACGACTCCGATGATGGAGGTGTAGGTCTGCAGCGTCACGCCCACGTACGGAGCGAGGAGCCGGCCGGCAAGGATCTCCAGAACCAGCACGGACGCCGACGTGAAGAAGGCCAAGACGCGTGCAACGGTTCGATTCATGGGGCGGGGTCCTCTTCAGGCAGTTTCGGTCTCGGGTGCGAACTCACTGAGCAACAGCACGTCGCCGGTCACATCGTCGATCACGACGACGATGTCCGAAACGACGATACGCGGAATCGTCGTGACGGGAACCGACGTGGGCAGGTTCTGGCGGACCACGACCGACGACTGGCGCCGGCCCTCGACCCCGGCGAAACGAACGACCCAGACCGTTCGCAGGTCACGTTTCACCTGACCGGTCCCGCCGGTGACCCGTTCGTTGGTCTCGAGGGCGTACCGGGCGAAGAACACTTCGGGCGTCGGCGCGAGGGTTCCCGCCGGCAACTCCCGCTTGGCTGTCCTCACCACCGACGCACGCGACCTGATCACCTTGGCCGATGGCTGCACCGGCTCGAACCGCAGCGACCCGGCAGCCAACGTTCGGGTCGTGGTGATACGCAGACCGGGCTTCGCCGTCGTCGCGGTCCGGACGGTAGCCGTTCTCTGAGCAGTTGTCGTGGTCAGCTTCCGGGCCACGGTGGTGACCGTCGTTGCGCGGACGCTGATCGGCGTGGCCGTCGTCGGGGCAGTGATCCTGGGACCCGAACCGGACGAGATGGGGGTGCTCGCTGCCGTCGACGATCGGCCGATGGTCGCTGGCGCCAGCCCGGGCGGACCGGCAACGGCTTGGAAACGTGTCGTCGCAGGGGTCGACGGCCCAGCCGCTGACGCCGAGGGACGCGCCGGAGGCGCGGGTGCGACGGACACCGCCGATGCGTTCGTCGGAACACTCGAACTCGTCTGGGCGAATGCCGAGTGCACGACGACGAGCGCGAGACCGACCGAGACGGCGAGAACCAGGCCGACCGAGACGGCGGGCGCGACGCCGGGTCCCATCGACCGCCCCCTTCCCCACTCCGGTCGCACGGCAGTCCAGGCTACGGCGAGCCGTGCCGTGCGCGGGACAGCGGACACTCCGCTCCACCGATCGGACAAAGCGCCGTGGTCGGTGGGAGCATCGCGGCCGTGAGCAAAACGCCTTCCTTCACCGAGATCCGCTTCGACGTCGCCGACCGGGTCGCCACCATCACCCTCGACCGACCCGACCGGCTGAACGCCTTCACCGGGCGCATGATGCGTGAGGTGATCGAGGCGATGGACCTCGTCGACGCCGACGACGGCGTCCGAGCGGCGGTCTTCACCGGATCCGGTCGAGGGTTCTGCGCCGGCGCCGACCTTGCCGCGGGCGGAGCCACGTTCGACGCCACATCGTCCAAGGGCACCGTCGCCGAGGCGATCGCCGGGACCGTCGACGAACGGATCCGCGACGGCGGCGGGCGGGTCTCGCTGCGGTTGTTCGAATCCCGCAAGCCGCTCATCGCCGCGATCAACGGGCCGGCGGTCGGGGTCGGGGTGACGATGACGCTCCCGATGGACATCCGCCTCGCGTCGTCAACGGCCAAGTTCGGTTTCGTCTTCGCCCGGCGGGGCATCGTTCCCGAGGCCTGCTCGAGCTGGTTCCTGCCCCGTCTCGTGGGCATCTCGAAGGCCACCGAATGGTGTTTCACGGGTCGGGTCTTCGGCCCTGACGAGGCGCTGGCCGGCGGCCTGGTCCGCAGTATCCACGAACCCGACGAGCTGCTCCCGGCGGCCTACGCCCTGGCCGGGGAGATCGCGTCGAACACCTCGGCGTTGAGCGTCGCCGTCACCCGGCAGATGCTGTGGCGCATGCTCGGTGCCGACCACCCGATGGAAGCCCACGTGGTCGACTCCCGGGCGATCTGGGAGCTCGGCAAGGGCAAGGACGCCCGCGAGGGTGTCGAAGCGTTCCTGGAGAAGCGTCCGGCGGCGTTCTCGGCCTCGCCGACGACCGACATGCCAGACTTCGTCCCGTGGTGGGAGAACCGACCGTTCCGCTAATGGTGTGTCGCGCGACCCCACCGCCGTCGGAGACGTTGCATGGCCATGGAAACCCTCGTGCTTGAGCGCGCACGCTCCGCCGGGGTCGGGACCGATCCCGACCGGGAGGTCACGACGATCCACCTCGTCGGCCCGGCGCCCAGCCCCGACGAGGTGCTGCGCATTCTGATCGCCGACCACGCCCCGGCGATGTACCGGCTCGCCCGGTCGATCATGGGCGACAGTGCGCTCGCCGAGGATGTCGTGCAGGAGAGCCTGATGCGGGCCTGGCAGGCGGCGGGTTCGCTCCACGACGACTCGGCCCTCCGTTCCTGGGTGCTGCGAATCACCCACAACACCGCCATCTCGACGCTCCGAAAACGCCGCGAGGAGCTGCGCGACCCGGCCAAGCTGCCCGAACGGAGCCAGGGGGCGGGGACCGACCGCCAGGTCGCCGGGCGGCTCATGGTCGAGGAGCTGATGACCGCGCTCGACACCCTCGATCCGCTCACCCGGTCGATCGTCATCCTCCGCGAGCTCGAGGACATGGCCTACGAGGAGATCGCCGACACCCTCGGAGTTGCCCTGCCCACGGTGAAGACCCGTCTGTTCCGGGCCCGCAAGCTGCTCGCCCATCGACTGTCGGGGTGGCAACAATGAACCCCATCCAGCGGCTGCGGCTCTCCACGGCACGCCTCGAGCACATGCTCGAACATGACCCGGACGGATTCGAGCGAGCGCTGCGCCGCCACCCGTCGATCGCCGACCGGTTCGAGCGGGGCGACCTCTTCCCGGCCGAGGCCCGGGCCGCACTGCGTGACGCATTCGCCCCGCCCGACGACCTGACGGAGCGGCTCAATGCCCGCCTCAGCGCCGCCCTCGACAGCCCCACCGCCAAATCGACGGCCCTCGACCTGCTCGGTCTAGGGTTGGCGACGGTGCGTGAACTGACCCGGGAAGACCCCGAATGAAGTGGATCTTCGCGCTCGCCGCGCTCGTGGTCGGCGGATTCGCAGGCACCCTCGTCTCGTCAGCGGTCCGCCGCGTGCTGAGCCGACCGTCGCAGCCCGATCGCACCCGCAGGCTCGCCCCGGCCGCAGCGAGCGTCGTCTTCTCCGCCGTGCTTGCCCTGGCCGTCGTCACGTCGCTGTCGTTCCTCGACAAGACCGCCGTCGACCGGCTCCCCGTCTCGCTCATGAACGCCGTGCCGCGCTTTCTCGTCGCCATGGTGTTCGTGCTGCTCGGCAACGCCATCGCCTCGCTCGCCGCTACCGCCGCGGGTTCGGCGGCGTTGCGGGCGAGCGGGCGTCCGCAGCCACGCGTGGCGGGTCTCGCCAAGGCCGTGGTGATGGCGGTGTTCGTGCTTCTCGCCATCGCCCAGATCGGAGTGAACACCAAGGTCGTCGACACCGCGGTGGCCGGCATCGTCGGCTGCACGGCACTGTCGCTGGCGTTGCTCACCGGCCTGGGGGGACGCTCGATGGCTTCGGAGATCGCCGCCGGAAGGTATCTGCACCGGATCGTGCGGCCCGGCGACACCGTGAGCGGCGACGGATTCGGCGGCGTCGTCAAGACCGTGTGGGGGGCCACGGTGGAGCTCGACGTCGATGGAGCGATCGTCCATGTGCCGAACTCGAAGCTCCTCGCCGGAAACCTGACCATCGAGAGGTCGCCCGCCGCGGAGTAGCTCGTCGTGTTCGTGCGTCATCAACAATCGGGTACGAATCGACGCACCGCTGCGTATGCGCGAGCCTGACCCGATGGCCGGACCGGACGATGTCGTGACAGCGGATGTTGTGGTGGTCGGCGGGGGGTCGAGCGGCGCGGTTGTCGTGGCCCGACTCGCCGATGCCGGGGTGCGGGTGGTGTTGCTCGAGGCCGGTCCCGACTACGGCCCCTTCGCCGGGCCGGCCGGCGACGGATCCCCGACCGGGTGGCCGGCCGACCTCCTCGACGCCCACGCCATCGCTCTGTCGCATGACTGGGGTTACGCGTCTGGCCCCGTCACGGGCCGGACACCGTGGACGTTCGAGCGAGCCCGGGTCATCGGCGGATGCTCGGCCCACAACGGGGCCATCGCCGCGGTCGGACATGCATTGGACTACGACGGGTGGGCGCTGCCGGAGTGGCGCACCGACGTCTTGCGGCCGGTCTTCGCCACCGTCCTCGAGAAGATGCGGGTCCGGACGTATCGGGCCGACGAGGCCGGGCCGTTCCACGCTCGCTGTCTCGAGGCAGCGGCGCGCGAGGGGTGGACGATCGCATCCGATCTCTGCGATCTCGATGCCAACGAATCGTTCGGGCTCGAAACGGTCAACATCGTCGACGGGGTCCGCTGGAACACCGCGTTCGCGTATCTCGACCCGGTCCGCCATCTGGTGAACCTCACCATCGTCGACCGTGCGCTCGTTGACCGGTTCGTCGAGGACCCGTCCGGCGTGACGGTGCACGCGTGGCGCGACGGGAAGGTGCTCACCGTTCGCTCCGAGCGGGTCGTGCTGAGTGCCGGCGTGTACGGGACTCCGGCCATCCTCCAGCGATCAGGCGTCGGCGACCCGGGACGCCTCAGCGATGCCGGAGTCGCATGTGTGCTGGACCAACCCGGTGTCGGTGCGAACCTGCACGATCATCCGATGATCCACGCCGACCGGCGCATCGGTCCTCTGCTGCAGACCTGGCTCGACGAGGCAGCGGCGCGAGGCGCCCTCCCGGAGGAGCAGACGCTGGGAAAGGTCTGCTCGTCACAGGCCACCGACGGCATCTTCGATCTGCATCTTTACCCGGTATGCGCGTCGACGCAGACAGCGCTCACCGGCGGCAATGCGCTGGTGGAGGTGGCGTGTGTGACTCCTCGCAGCCGAGGGCGCGTCAACATCGTCTCCGCTGATCCGACAGCAGCACCGCTGATCGACCATGCGTACCTCTCCGACCCCGACGGACACGACATCGCCGTGCTGCGCGAAGGGCTGGTCATGGCCCAGGACCTGCTCGACCAGCCGGCGTTGGCGTCGGTGCTGGGGCCGCCGGTGACCGACACGAGCACCGACCAGGCAATCCGCCGCGAGGTCGTGCACTACTACCACCCGGTCGGAACGTGCCCAATGGGCGCGGGCGAAGAAGGGGTCTGCGACAGCCGGGGCCGGGTGCGCGGTCTCGATCGCGTCACGGTTGCCGACGTGTCGTTGATGAGCCAGATTCCGCGGGCAAACACGAACATCCCTGCGGTGATGATCGGCGAACGCGTCGCGTCGTTCCTGCTGCTTGGTTGACACCGGCAGGCGGGCCCCTGCGTCGCCGAGGTCAGCGCCCGAGGGTTGTCCGGGCGTGGTCGGTGAGGCGCTTGTAGTCGACCTTGCCCGATGGGGATCGGCCGATGGTGTCGACGACCACCACGAGCCGCGGCATCTTGTAGCGGGCGAGACGGGCAGAAACCGAACTGAGGACGGCCCCTTCGTCGAACTCGCCCTGGGCGAGCGAGAGCGGTGATCGCTGGATCACGGCACAGATCACCTGTCCGAAGCGGTCGTCGGGGACACCGACGCAGACGGCATCCTCGACCAGCTCGTGCACCTTGAGCACCTCCTCCACCTCCTCGGGGAACACCTTTTCCCCGCCGGTGTTGATGCACACCGACCCGCGCCCGAGCAGCAGCAGCGACCCGTCGGACTGGACCGTGGCGAAGTCGCCGGGAATCGAGTACCGGACCCCGTCGATGACGCGGAAGGTCTTGGCCGACTTCTCCGGATCCTTGTAGTAGCCGATCGGCACGTAGCCGCTGATGGCAACGAACCCCTGTTCATCGGAGCCCGGTTCGACCCGCCGGTTGTCGTCGGTGAACACGTGGACCGTGGCACCGAGCTGGAACTTCGCCGTTCCGGCCGACTTCCCTTTGGACGAAGTGGAGGCACCGAGGCCAACCGCTTCCGACGAGCCGTAGGAGTCGACGAGCAGCACGTGACCGAGGTGCTCGAGCAGACCGTCCTTGGTCTCCTGGCTCCACATGACCCCGGAGCTGGAGATCATCCGGAGGCTGCTCAGATCCCAGCGGCCGGGGTTGGCGTTCAATGCCTGAAGGAGCGGCTTGGCGAACGCATCACCGACGATCACCGCCCA
>JANPDB010000445.1:0-7694 GCA_031431255.1 Acidimicrobiia bacterium
GGCCGACGAAACCCCAAGAACACCCACGCCACCCTGACTCAACGCGCCCCCAAACCCAGAACCAACACAAGCGCGCATACGATCACGCCACGACCACCCAACCCGGTCACCCTCAATCCACCTACGGTGGATCGAGGCTTAGCCGTTCTCCTTGTCATAGGCGACGCTGTCAACGATGTCACACGCGTGACCCGATCGACTGACTCGCACCCGATCTCTCGTCTATCGCGCAATGGCGGCACACGGCAGCACTGCGACTCGAGTTGATCCCTGTCGGTGGTCCGTCGCTCCCGGGCCAAACCAGACCGTCGTTCTCACCTATATGCATCCGGTGGCACCAAGGGACGCCGCTACGCGATGAATAACCGGCGCGATGCCGCGCTGATCGCAAGCACGCACTGCCGTTATGCAATGGTTGGGCCACTCGGCTCGGGGAGCGTGGGAGGCTCGATTCGCGTGACGGTTTTGACCCGATCGATGGACTTGTCGAATGATGCGACCGCGCGGATTCCAGTGCTCTCGGCCTGAGCGACGAGGTAGGCCTCGGCAAAGTCGATTCGATCGACTTCGTAGACCTCGATCGCACGGAGCAACATTGCGCGGTCGATGGCAACTATCGAGTCCATGGCCACGAGGGATCGCATGGCGTCCGCGATCTGCGGTCGTGGCGCCTTGTAGAAGGACTCGAGCACGTAGATCGTCTCGGCCAGGATCAGATCGGTGAGCAGGAGCTCTTCAGCGGCGGCCAGAAACGCTGTGGCACGCGCTGCCATGTCGACAGGGTCGCCGGTGAGGTGTCGGACCAGGATGTTCGTGTCGACGAACGCGCTCAACGGCGTTCAACGGCCCTGCTGGCCCGTGTACGTCGCAGCACCTCGTCCCATGCGACGTTGCGACGGTTGGCGGGGACAGCGATCGTTCCGGCAAGCGACAAGAAGTCGTTTGTACGGGCGAGAACGGCGCGCGTTCCCTCGACTCGGAATACGACGTCGTCGCCCTCGGCAAGGCCGAGCGCATCGCGCACCGCCTTCGGTACGGTGAGTTGTCCCTTCGAACTAAGTCTTGCAGCGACTTCCACCGGCACTCCTTACATATGTTGTGCAGTAAGGATAGCCCGAGACTGGCACCAGTAGCCGCGACCATCACGCATGTTGGGCCGGAGTGGTGCGGCCGCTGGGGTGCCATGCCGAGGTTGGTATCTCAGTCGCCCGGGGACGACTGAGATACCAATCACTGCGCAGCCGTAGGGCGCGCCCGGACCGACCACTCCCGCCCGGATCGGCCGGACGCGAAACCGCAGCTCACAGCCCTGCGTGACACTGCCCGGACACCTCGGCGGCACCCACACCATCATCGAACTCATCGGTGCGACGACAACAAAGACCGGGCTCACTGTTGAGTGCACATACGGTCCCAACTGGTACCCGACCGGCATCAGATCACCGACAAGCAACTCGCAGCCCTCCCCGTCCGCGCCCACGATTGGTACGGCGAATGGAACTAGACCATCGGGCCCTGAAACGCGACATCAATCCCGCGGCGGGCCCTTTAGCCCGTTCTACTGCGGGAATGGTCGATCATCCTTGTTCATGCGAGAGCGTTGCAACCTTGGGCTTGTTGCCTGAAGCAACAACAACGACATCGCTACCGTGCATTAAGGGATGTCGTTCCTCGGAGTAGTCGTCAGACCTCTCCTTGAGGGGTTCCCAGATTCGCCGAGAGATATCAGAGCTGGCCAGGAAATTCACCAGGCGGGTGTTAAATGACGTTCCCTCACTATAGAGATCCATCACGGAATACCGACCATCGCTGGCCAAGAGATCAAATGATCTCTCGAACACGCCTTTCCAATCAGGAAAGACGGATAGTCCGAGAGTACACAGAACGCGTTCAACCTGAACACTGCGGCCCGTAACAGCGTCGAGACCCTGAAGATCAAGCTCGCGGGCATCTCTTTGCATCAGGAAGACATTCCTCCACCCATGACGGTCGATTGTCTTCTGAGCACGGGCCAACATCCTCGCGGAATAGTCGACGTCGATCAAGGTACCCTGAGCGCCGATGCCTTCCATGAGTAGCTCGAAGTTTAATCCAGAACCACATCCAAGGTCGAGAACAGTGATGCCTGGTTCGAGACGCAGCGACTGAACTGCCATTTTTCGATAGGGAAGGTACAACCTGCGAATAGCGCCGTCATAAACAGGAGCGGGGAAATCGTATTTCTTCATGCATGATCCTTAGTGTGTTTCACCGATAGATGTTGGTTTGATCGATGTGATTCTCGGGTCGAGCGGAACAGTGACCACCAGGCTTCGTTAGCCGCTGGTGGAGCGACGATGGGACGACTGGCGCAAAGACCCATTTTCGGCGTACCCGGCTCACCGGGCGATGTCGGGTCCCGGAGCGCGACGAAAGCCGAACGCGAGGAGTTGGAGCGGAAGGACGATTTCAAACAGGCCACCGGGAACGAAGAAGCCCGCTCCCGCGTTCGATCCCAGATCGACAACGCCCAACATGTCGGCGAGGACACCGAGGAGCAAGACCGGGTAGCCGACCAGGCCGAGGAGCGAGATCCATCGACGGGTCAGCCCGGAGCGAAGGAGCAGGAGCGCGAGGAGGATTCCGCCGGCGCCGGTGAACACGTACACGAGGTTCTCGTACCAGGGCAGTTCCCTGTCAGCGGCCAGCATGACTGCGCCCGACCCGAGGATTGCTGCGCATTCGAGCGCACGGAGAGCAACGTAGCCCCTGGCCATCTGTTTGCTCTCGCGGAGCAGCAGCGACAGGACCGCCAGGGCGATCCCCACGACGGCGATAGAGGTGTACGCCTCGAGCAGCACGCCGACCGCTAGTACACGGCGACTCTTCGACGGGTCCTTGAAGTACGTGTTGATCTGCGCGCTGCCAATCGCGAACGTGATTGTCGAGGTGATGAACAGCGCACCGACGACAGCGGCTCGTCCCCGGTGCGTCCCGTTGGTTGCGCTGGCGTTCGCCGCCGGGGGCGTCGCCGTGGAGTTCCCGCCGAAGAGGTTCGAGTCTGCGACATCAGCCCGCAATCCAACTCGACTCATGATGAAGTCCTCTCTGAAATCACTATGCGGCATCGTTCGTCCGCTGCGCCAGGGCCGTTGGTCCCGACCCGCCAGACCGTGTCCAGACAGGTACGCCGCACTGTCACCCATTTGGCGAGCCACGCCGCCCAGATCGCTTTGAACTCGACGGTGGGGAGAGTAGATGTGGCCATGGTGGCCTCCTAGATGACCCATCCGATCACCCGACGGGAACCAAGGAGCGATAACGCACGTGATGGGTCGGTGTCGAGTGGGCGTTGCGACGCAGCGAAGGAGATCCGGCGGTCCAGCTGAGTCGTGAGCGCACCATGCAAAGGCAGTTCCGCGAGGACTCCCTCCTGGAAGTGAACATTGATAGGAGTGCTCGTCGGGTTCGGGTTACATCGTTTTCCTGCTACTTGGCGAACAGGTCGACGGCCGTCGATGGAAGGCCGTCGATAAGTGCGCTTGCTAATGGCAATCGTGACGGGTTGCTGAGTGCGGCGTCGAGGAATCGTTGCACGATCACCGACGTGTTGGATGTCGCTACGGGTCCGATGGTGCCGACCTCGAGGGGCTGCCCGATCGAACGAAGGACGTCTCCGAGGGAGGCTGCGTCGGTGAGGTCGTAGTGTCGTGCGTTGAGTAGCCGAACGGCGACGATGTTGGAGTTGGCGCGTGCTATCTCCTGAAACGTGTTGGGGAACGTGTTGATGTCTCTGGCCGTGACGAGCAGCGATGGAACGTTCGTGGCGGTTTGCTCAGCATCGCCGATGATGTCGCCGTCCAGGTCGAACACGGCCGCAACCCTCGGTTCTTGGAGACTGAAATTGAAGGCGATCGAGCCGGCATAGGAGTGTCCACCGACGGCGATCCGGTTCGGGTCGACCGGGCCGACGAGGTTTTCGAATGCCGGGCTGTTGATCAGGTCGAAGGATGCTTCGAGCTGTGCGATACGTGCTGGGTCGACCGTGCTCAGGAGCACGCTGGGGGGCTGGTCGCCCACGGATGCTTCGGTTGCCATGTCGGTCTGCATTGTGATCACGACGTACCCGTGGCTAGCGAGATGTTCGGCGAGCGACGTCGACAAGGCGATGGGCGACCCGAGCCCCGGTTGGAGGACGACGACCGTGCGCGGCGTGTTCGCCAGGAGGGGTGCAGCATCGATTCGACTGCTCGAGGTCAGTGATGCGAGTTGGTCGGCGAGTTCTCCGGCCGGCAGTTCCAACGCGGATAGCAGATTGGGATCGAGATAGCGGTGGAGTGCGTTGCCGGTGCCATTTTGTGCGGGGTAGTACACCCAGGCGTCAGGCATTGGCAGGTTGGCTTGCCCGACGGCGAACGGCCCATCGGGAGCCGGGATCGGTGTCGTTGCGCCTTCGTCTGTGTTGGCCGGACTGCTCGTTGTCGAAGCGTCGGTGCCAACCGTTGCCGGGTTGGTTGTCGTTGCTCCTGCGACGATCGTGGTGACCGGCGCTGAAGGGGTACTGCTCCCTGCATCGTCTGTGGCACTCGAGCACGCCGTAGCGCTCAACGACATCACGACGAGAACCGCAGCGAGGTGACGCCTCGCATTCCAGACGGAGGGCACCTCAGTTCCGGGCGATGCGGAACACCGGTATCACGCGCCCGGTTGTTGCCGCCGCGGCTGCGTACTGCACGAACTGTGGCTGGGTCGAGGCTTGCTGATCGTAGAGACGCTGGCGTTCTTCGCCTTCGGTCAGTACCGCAGTTGCGAGGTACTTCTCGCTGCCGACCTCGACCGTGACGGTGGGGTTGGCGACGAGGTTGTGGTACCAGTTGGGGTCTTCGGGGGCGCCGCCCTTTGACGCGATGACGACGAGGTCGTCACCATCGGTCGAGTACACCAGCGGTGAGCAGAGCTCGCGACCGGATTTCGCTCCGGTCATCGTGATGAGAGCGATCGGCAAACCCGCCAGTTGGCCACTGACTTGTCCTCCATTGGCCCGGAAGTCGGCGATGACGCCTTTGTTGATCTCGATCATGTCCATGTTGGTCCTTCGATCTCCGTCCACGACCGCTAGTTGTTCGACGCCCACGGCCTTGTTTGCATCGGCCTGACGCTGAGCACGACGAATGCTGCGTTGTGACTCGCAGCGAGCTAGGACCGTCACAGTATCGCTTCGATAGTAGTATCTACAATGGTACTAAAGCGCTTCGCCCCGAATCTCGTCGCGACGGAAAACGGCGACCGGTGATCCGGCGGGGTCAGGTATCTCGGGCGGTTCGCTCCAAGTGTTCCCCGACCCAGGTCCCGATCGTTCGAAGCACGGGCTTCAGAGTGATCGCACTTTCCGTCGGGGCGTATTCAACTCGCGGCGGGATCTCGTTGAACTGTGTACGAGTGACGAGTCCGTCGCTCTCGAGCTCCCGAAGTTGGCGGGTGAGCGTCGTTGGCGTCACCGGCGCGAGTCTTTCGACCAGTTGATTGAACCTGGTCGGGCCGTCCGCCGCGAGGATGCAAAGAATGCCGAGTTTCCACCGTCCGCCGACAACCTTCGTGAACCCAACCATCTGGCACGCCGATACCTCGGCCTCGCCATCGGTCGACCCGCAACGTTGCTCCGCCGCCGAAATTGCTTCTGTCACTATCATCCAAGATATTAGTACCTGACCGATACCTCGGAATCAAGTCGCATCGCATCGCACCACCGAGACTCATTGTTTCGAAGATCGTTTCGAAGATCGGTTGCGAGCTCAACGAAGCGCGCACCCGACGTTTCCGTCGGCAGATGGTTTCAGCCGAGAGGCAGCAGCGCGTGGACTCGTGAGCCGTTGCCGTTCGACGCGAAGTCGACGGATCCGCCGATCCCGGCTGCTCGCTCCCGCATGGAGGACAGGCCCACGCCCGGAACCCATGCCGCACCAGAGGAGCCTTCGTCGCGAACGGTCACTTCGAGGTTGTCTTGCTCGTGTCTGATCTGCAGCCAGACCTGGTCCGTGCCACTGTGCCGAGCCGAGTTCGTCACGGCCTCGGTCGCAATGCGGAACGCCGCGACTTCGACGGACGCCCGGAGCGTCGGGAGTTCGTCGGCCTCCACGAACACGTGCATCGGGCTTCCGGAGGGGGTGCGTATGACGCTGACCTGCTGGCGAAGTGCGGCGACGAGGCCGAGTTCGTCGAGCGCCGGTGGACGCATGTTGTAGACCAGCCGGCGGATCTCTCCAACGGCGGCAGCGGCGTCGGACCGGAGTCCCTGCAGGAGCGCGTCGGCTGCGGCCGGGTCCGTGGCCATGGTGTTTCGCGCCGCTGCGGCGGTGTGAGCGATGCCCGAAAGTGTCGGGCCCAATCCGTCGTGCAGATCCCGACGAAGCCGACGACGTTCCTCTTCGATCGCCGTGATCGCGGTCGTTCGCGACTCCTTGAGGTCGAGTGCGAGCGCACGTGAACGTAGCGTCTGGGCGAGCAGCGGACCGACGATCCGCAGCACCTGTTCGTCCGCTGCCGAGAGCTTCAGCTCACCAGGGCGAAGCCCGACCACGACCTCTCCCACGATCTCCCCGCCCCGCAACAGCGGCAACCGTCGAGTCTCGGTGACCGCAGTGCCGGACGCCGCGAGTTCGGTGCCATCGGTCGAGATGCTGGCGTAGGGAAGCAACAAGGCCTCCCGGATCGCCCGCAGGGCCAGCAGCGGGTCGTCGCCGACGCGGTCGGCGACCGTGGTGGCGGCTTCGAGGGGGTCGGGCCGTTGGCCGAAGAGGAGTTCGTCGATGAGGCCTCGGAACACGACACGGAGGGGCTGGTACCCGGCGGCGAGCACAAGCCCGACGGACGCATAGAGCGCGGCCGGTGGGTCGTCGATGCCGAGCATTTCGAAGGTGGCAGCTGCGGCGATGAACCCCGACACATAGCTGACGGCCACGACGACGAACACCACCACCGACACGACGAGCGCCCGGATGTCGGTCAGGCCGGGCCGACGAACACCGATGACCATCGCCGGCCCGATGACCGCCGCGAAGACGGCACCCGCGGCCGCGCCCCCGGGGCCGAACTGGGCGGCCAGGACGAAGAAGGCCACGACGACGGGGACGGCGACCATCCCGAGCGTGAGGATCGCTTCCTGATCCCGGTCGTCGCCTTTCACGAGCACGAACCAGCCGTGACCGAACAACACGAGGACGACGATCATGCCCAACGTCATCGAGAGATCCGCGTCGGCGTCCGCGGCAAGCGTCGTGCCGATCAGCCCGGCGCCGCCGGCCGTGACCCAAAGACAGAACTCGAGCGCGTGGCGGAGGCTGGCGCGCGGATAGGAGAGGACGGCGAACGGGCCCAGCACCGTCAGCGAACCGGCCAGCAGGTACCGGGTCAGGGTCGACCGACCGGCGACGTCACTGAGCATGGCGGCGATCACCCCGGCCGAGGTGGCCAGCAACATCGCGCCGGCGAGGCGGCTACGCGTGCGCAGAAGCGCGATGCCGCTCGCACCGATCGACACGGCCGGCACGAGCGCAACCGCGGCGATCGCGAACTCGCTCACGTGGTGGTGCCCAACCCGCCCTCCCGGGCCCGCACGATCGCCTCGCCCCGACCGACGACCTGAAGCTTGGCGAATATCGACGTGAGATGGTTGCTCACGGTCTTGGTCGACAGGTACGTCTCCGCGGCGATCTCGG
>JANPDB010000446.1:0-2329 GCA_031431255.1 Acidimicrobiia bacterium
CCGGTCAGCAGTCCGAGGAGCGGAGTGAGCAGCGGAATGCGGGCGTCGAGCACGGGCGTCGTGTCGATCGACGCTCCGTAGATCACGGTGGCGAGGGTGCCGACGGTCGCTCCGAGAATGCCGCCGGCCAGACCCGTCAACGCGGCCTCGGCCAGGAACTGGATGGCGATGTGTCGTCGCGCCGCGCCGAGTGATCGGCGGAGCCCGATCTCGCCCGTGCGTTCGAGCACCGAGACCAGGGTGACGTTGGCGATGCCGATCGCGCCGATGAGCAGCGAGATGGCGCCCAGCACGAGGAACAGACGGTTCAGGTCGCCGGTCACCGCCGCCTTCGTCGCCTTCGGCTCCGGGGGAGACGACACCTCGAGCCGGCCGGGATCGTTCGGGTTCAGTACCGGGGCGATCTGCGAGGCAACGAGCGAAGCCGCTCCAACTGCGGTGTCCACTTGGAGCCGGTCGGGACCCTTGAGTCGGTACAGCTTCCGCGCCGTGCCTTCGGGAATGATGATCGCGTCGAGGAGCTCCGCCCTACGCGCCACGTCGTCGACGATCCCGATTACCTGGAACACGCGGTTGCCGACGTAGATGCCGGGCAGGTTGGTGATGCGGTTGATGCCGAGCCGATCGGCCGCTCCGGGCCCGAGGACTGCCACCCGGTCGGAGCGCGCGCTGTGTCCTTCATCGAAGACACGCCCGGTGCGGAGCCGGGTGCGGACCGCGGCGAAGAGGCCGGGTGAGACAGCCCGCACCGGAAGGTCAAACTCCGTCACGTTCGCCGGATCGTTCACCGGCACGGTTCGGGCGAGTGCTCCTCTCACGTCGACTGGCGAGATCGTTCCGGCCGCGCGGACGCCATTGAGTCGGCTCACGCGAGTCTCGGCGCTCCAGGGGATCACCGAGGCTGTGGCGCGGCCGCCGGACTCGCGCGTCTTTGCGGTGATCTCCGTCGCCGCAAGGGCGTCGAATCGACCGACGATCTGGTTCGACTGCGTTCGTGAGATGCCAAGGGTGCCGACGAGCGCAGCGATTCCGAGGACGGTTCCGAGCACGGTGAGCAGCGCTCGGGCGGGACGGGCGAAGAGCCCGGCGATCGACTCATCGGCGAGGTCACGCCACGACACCCGGGGACGGGACGGGGCGCTCACGTCAGCCTGCCGTCGCGAATCCGCACCGCTCGTCCCGCCCGCTCGGCAACATCGGCGTCGTGGGTGATCATGATGATCGTCAGATCATCAGCGCGCAGACTTTCGAACAGCTCGAGGATCGACTCGGTGGTTTGGGTGTCGAGGTTGCCGGTCGGCTCGTCGGCGAGCAGCAGCGACGGTCGAGTCACCAACGCCCGAGCAATCGCGACGCGTTGACGTTCCCCGCCGGAGAGCCGCGAAGGAAGGAAGTCGAGCCGATGCCCGAGGCCGACGCGCTCCAGTGCCGCCGCCGCCCGTTCGCTCCGGCCGGACCGCGGGAACCGGCGGTTCGTGGTGCCGTAGACCTCGGCCAGCATCACGTTCTCGATCACACTGCGATGCGACAGCAGATGGAAGCTCTGGAACACGAAGCCGATCCGCTCGCCGCGGACTGCTGTGCGGTCGGCGTCGGAGAGTCCCGAAACATCGATGCCGTCGAGCAGATACGTCCCCGATGTGGCGATGTCGAGGAGGCCGAGCACGTTGAGGAGCGTCGATTTCCCCGAACCGGACGGACCTGCCACGGCCAGCCAGTCGCCGCGATGCACGGTGAGTTCGACGTCGACGAGCGCGTGTACCGGGGGAGTGGTGTCGAAGGTCCGGCCGACACCACGCAGATCGACCACCGGCAGTGCCGCCGCGGCCGTCGACTCCGCGACGTCGGTCGGAACGAGGACGTCGCTCACGAAGGTGCTGCGCTGTCGGCGGCTACGTCTGCCTCCGTGCCGTCGGGCGTGGCTGTCTGCGAGGGCGCGGCGGTGTCCGAAGGCGGACCAGTGTCGGACTCGGCGGTTTCCTCCGTCGAATCGGTCGTCACGGTCAGGTCGGACGCGCCTTCGTTGCCGACCACGACAAGATCACCTTCGCTCACGCGCCCGCCCCCGACGGGGGTGATCTCGACGTAGCCATCGGCGGCGAGGCCGGGCGTAACCGTGACGAAGCGGGTCGGCTTCGCCGGATCGTCCTCGATCTCGATCCGGCTCGAACCGTCGCCGGCGACCGATACTGCGGCCACGGGAACGGCGAGCACCGAGGTGCCCGTCGATTGGATGGGCAGCGTGACCTTGACGTTCACGCCGTTGAGGGTGGACGGATCGAACGGTGCCGATCCATCGGCGGTCACTCCCTCGTCGATGGTGAGCTCG
>JANPDB010000447.1:0-7474 GCA_031431255.1 Acidimicrobiia bacterium
CATGGGCTACGCCGAGGAGTACCCGGTATCGCGGTACTTCGTCGATGCCCGTGTGCTCTCGATCTTCGAAGGGGCGGACGAGACGCTGTGTTTGAAGGTCATCGCCCGGAAACTGTTCGAGGGCGTCGGCACCAAGTAGGCGGGTTCTCCGCGGGTTTTCGCGTGCCGGACCGTCAATCAGGAGAGTTCGGGGACCTGGAGCTGGCCTAGCGCGTCGAGGCGACGTCGCCATTCCTTCTGCGCCCCGGACCCCTCCCGGGTCCGGGCCAGGAGCGAGAACATCTGCGCGCGTACGAGGGCGAGAACCGCGTCCGACGACCACCCGAGCATTGCCAGTCGGTCAGATCGGTAACCGTCGACGAAGGAGTCCCACACACCGTCAGGCGCGCGCCGGAAGGTCAGCGACCACCAGATCCACGCCGCGTCGGCCAAAGGATTGCCTTGGCCGGCGAACTCCCAGTCGATCAGGCCGACAAGTTGACCATCGTCCCAGAGCGTGTTGTGAAAGCCTGCATCTCCGTGCACCAGCGAGAGGCCAGTTTTCAACGCCGGGTGTGTGAAGGCAACGTTCGCGGCAAGATCGACCGCACGGTCGGTGGCCCATCGGGCCGACAGGTCAATCTCGAGACCAGCCGGAACAGCGAAGGGACCCAGCGTGGTGTCGTGCACCACGCTGAACATCCGACCGAGCTGGCGCGCGCAGAGCTCCAACTCGTCGACGTCGCTCCGCTGGATGAGACTCATACCGGACTCGGCGTCGATGGCACCGATGACGAGCACGGTCCACTCGTCATCGTCGTCCGCTCCGTAGCCACGCAGCGCGGGAACGGGAAGATCGGTGGTGGCGAGGAACCGCAGGAACTCCGTCTCCCGTCGAAGATCCGCGCGCTTACGGATGTCGCTGTTCGCCTTCACCACGACCGCTTCGCCGTCGATGGTGGTGAAGAAGGTGGTGTTGGAATACCCGCCGACCGTCGGTCGCACTCGTCCAACGTCGCCGAATCGCGACAGCACGGCGCGCACCGGTGCCGGAACGACGATCGCAAGTTGTGACATCAGCCGCGCAGCTCAGCCGGACCTGGAGCGGCCGACCCGGCCTCGGCGCCGCTCGAATCGGGACTCAGCGAGCTGGATCAGACGCTCGACGAGTTCGGCATGCGTCACGCCAGCCGCTTCCCAGAGCTTGGGGTACATCGAGATCGGCGTGAAGCCGGGAATGGTGTTCGCCTCGTTGATCACCCACCCTCGCCCATCCCCCCCTGTCGATCCATCGTCGAGGAAGAAGTCGACCCGCGCCATGCCCTCACACCGCAGTGCCCGGTACGCAAGCTCGGCCAGACGCTGGCCCTCGCGCAGATCCTTCGGTGGGATCGCCGCGGGAATGGCGTAGTTGGCGCTCGCATTCACGTACTTGTCCTCGTAGTCGTAAAAGGAGGCCCCCGGGAAGATCTCGCCAGCGGCGGACACCTCGACGACTTCGTTCCCCATCACGGCGAATTCGATCTCCCGCCCCCGTATCGCTTCCTCGACGACGATCGTGTCGTCGAAACGCATTGCCTCGGCCAAGGCCTCGCGTAGCTCCTGCGACCCGCCCGCCTTGGACACACCCACTGACGACCCCATGTTCGCCGGCTTCACGAAGACCGGCCATCCGATCTCCGAGGCCACCTCCGACGTGAACGACACGACAGATGCGTCATCAGCGAGCTCCCAGGACCGGCGCTCCAACCATTTCGCCTGAGGGAGACCAGCAGCCGCAAGCACGACCTTTGCCACCGCCTTGTCCATCGACAGAGCGGAACCCAACACTCCGGGACCGACGTAGGGGACGCCGGCGAGCTCGAGAAGACCCTGCACCGTGCCGTCCTCGCCGTTCGGTCCGTGCAGCACCGGTATCACGACGGGCAACGCGTGGAGCGCGAGTTGGTCCGCGGTGCCTGCCGCCGCAAGCGCGGCAACGGGGCTCGTCGAGGCACCGCCAATCTCGACCTGCACCATCGACTCGGTGCCGGCATCGCGTCGATGGAGCGCAAGCGCAGAATCGCTCACCGACCAAGCGCCATCGGGCGATATCCCGATCGGCAGTACATCGAATTTGGCCGGATCGAGCGCGCGGAGAAACGTCACTGCGGACATGCGGGAAACGTCGTGCTCGGCCGATCTTCCACCGAACAGCAGCACGATCCGACGACGTCCGGGCGCGTCACTCACGTCGTTCCCACCAGGATCGCCCGAATACCGAGACCCATGATGAACAGGCCGCCGAAGCCGTAGAGCAGATACAGCTTGTGGCGGAGCTGATACCGGTAGGCATAGAGGAAGCCAACCGCGATGATGGCGACGAATCCGTAGAACATGTGGAACTGGGGAGGCGTGATCTTCTCGTTCGTGTAGAGAATCACACCGAGGATGACCTGCACGAAGACGGTGACCTGCACGGCGACGGTGAACCACCACAGCGCACGCGTGCGCAGCGACTCCACGCGATGGGCCGCGAGTGCCCAGACACCCGCCATCCCGTTGCCGATGATCATCATCCACGCCCACGCCTTGTGGAAGGGCAGCAGCGTCGCCAGAACTGACGCGACGGGGAGAAGCGATGACACAGCAACGAACCTACCCCCTGGTTCGGTAAGGGTGGTGAGAACAGCCTCCCCGCGAGCAGCGAAGCAGACCGCTGCGGCCGGACGCGCGGAACTGGTCGCGGTAGTACCGTTCGGCGCATGAGCATCCCCCTCGCGGTCGAGGCCCTCTCCGAAACCGTGGAACGGTGAAGCACACGGCGCTCGGTCGCACCGGGCTACAGGTGTCGAGGATCTGTCTGGGCACGATGACGTTCGGCAACCAGTGCGACGAGGAGGCCTCGCGGGCGATTCTCGATCATGCTCTCGAACTCGGCATCAACTTCATCGACACCGCCGACATGTATCCGGCTTCGGGCCCCGACAGTGCGGGCGAAACCGAACGCATCATCGGACGCTGGATGACGGGCCGGCGCGACGACGTGGTGCTCGCCACGAAGTTCTGGGCACCCATGGGACCTCAGCGTTGGCAGCGCGGTGGCGGTCGACGCCACATCATGGAAGCGGTCGAAGGTTCGCTTCGTCGACTGGGCACCGACACGATCGATCTTTACCAGATCCATTTTCCCGATCGAGCGACGCCGACCGACGAGACCCTGGGCGCGCTCGACGACCTGATCCGCCAGGGAAAAGTGCACTACATCGGGTGCTCGAACTTCCCGGCGTGGATGCTCGCCCGCGCCCTCGGACGCAGCGAGGTTCTCCGCGTGGCCCGATACGACTGTGTCCAACCGCGCTACAACCTGCTCTTCAGATCCTTCGAGCGCGACCTGTTCGAACTGTGCGTCGACGACAACGTCGGCGTGATCGCCTATAACCCCCTTGCCGGTGGACTCCTCACCGGCAAGCACCGACGCGAGGCCCCCGAAGCGGGATCGAGGTTCACACTCGCGGGTGGCCAGGGTGACCGTTACAAGGAGCGCTACTGGAACGACCGGCTCCACGATGCGGTCGACGCGATCCGTCCCCTCGCCGCGGAAGCCGGGATCTCGATGGCGCAACTGGCGATCGCCTGGGTGCTCGAACACCCTGCGATCACCGCACCGATCGTCGGCGCCACGCGTCCCGCTCAGCTCGATGATGCTGCCGCAGCGGTGACATCGGGCCTCGACGCCGGTCTGAAAGCCACCCTCGACGAGCTCACCGACGAGTTCCGCCTGGTCGACGCCGACCGCTGAGCCGGCCTCGGGGGTCACACCCGGTGCCGGCTTCGATCCCGACGGGCACCGGCCATCAGTAGCGTGTGCAACCGGTTTCTCATGTCACAACTCGCCACCGCCGTCGACCTCATCCACTCCGTGTCAGCCGGTCGAGCGTTGACGCTGGTCGGGATCGGCGGACGCGGAGGATCCGGGAAGTCAACGCTCGCCGGCGCCATCGAGGCGTCATGCCCCGACGTGCAGGTCGTCCCGACGGACGCGTTCTGGAACGGCAGCCAGTTCGACCTTCCCCGACTTCGGACCGAGGTTGTCGAGGTGTTGCTACGCGGACGAACAGCAACGTACGAGGCGTGGGATTGGGCGAACAGGGCCGCGGCGGGTCAGCGCGCGTTGGTCCCGTTTGGTGTCGTCGTGATCGAGGGCGTCTGTGCGCTGCACGAGATGTTTCGCCACGACCTTGACGTGCGGATCTGGGTAGACGCCGCCTACGAGCTCCGCCTCGCTCGAGGGATTGCAAGAGATGGCGAGGCGTCCCGCGCCACCTGGACCGAGGTCTGGATGCCTTCAGAAGATGCATACGTGGCGCGTGACAACCCCATTCCGTGCGCCCACCTCGTCGTCGACGGCGCCATCCCCTACTGACCACTCCAGTTCCCGCAACGGCGATTCGGCGGCCGAATCGTGCGGGAAAACCCGGTAGCGGGCGATGAAACCCCGTGTTGGGCGCGGGTCTACTTGACGGCACCCGTCGATCGGAGGTGCTCGACGGCGGTGGCGTCGTAGCCCGCGAGCGCGAGCACGTCGTCGGTGTTCTGCCCGGGGTGCGACGGCGGCGACGAGATCACCGGGACGGTGCGGCTGAAACGCGGCGCCGGAGCGGGCTGGGTGACACCGGCGACCTCGACGAACGTCGAACGAGCGACGTTGTGCGGGTGCTTCGGCGCTTCTGCGATCGAGAGAACCGGGGCGAAGCAGACGTCGGAATGCTCCATCAGGGCGCACCATTCGTCACGCGTCTTCGTTCGGAAGAGCACTTGCAGCTTCACCTTCAGGGCCGGCCATTGGGAACGGTCCATCTGCGCATCCCACTCCGCGCCCTCAAGCTGAGCGAGCCGGCGAAGCTCGGCGTAGAACTGCGGTTCGATCGACCCGAGGGAGATGTAGGTCCCATCGGAGCATTCGTAGACGTCGTAGAAGTGGGCACCGGTGTCGAGGAGGTTCGTTCCGCGCTCCGGTCGCCACACACCCATGGCCGTCATCGCATGGAACATCGTCATCAACGTGGCGGCGCCGTCGACCATTGCGGCGTCGACGACCTGTCCCTTGCCCGAACGGTGAGCTTCAAGGATCCCGCACACAAGGCCGAAGGCGAGGAACATCCCGCCGCCGCCGAAGTCACCCACGAGGTTGAGCGGTGGCACCGGTGCGTGTCCTGCCCGACCGATCGGCTCGAGCGCACCGGCCAGGGCGATGTAGTTGATGTCGTGACCGGAGGCCTGTGAGTAGGGACCGGTCTGACCCCACCCGGTCATCCGGCCATAAACCAATTTCGGATTTCGGGCGAGACAGTCGTCGGGACCGAGACCGAGCCGCTCCGTGACTCCGGGACGGAAGCCCTCGAACAACGCGTCGGCCTTCTCGACCAGGCGCATGACCACTTCGACGCCATCGGGGTTCTTCAGGTCGACACCGATGGAAAGACGGCCGCGATTGGAGATGTCCTTCGGTGGGTTCGCAGGATCACCGCCGCGTACGGCCTGGGAGCGCTCCACCCGGATCACCGTGGCGCCCATGTCCGAGAAGAGCATGCCGGCGAAAGGCCCGGGGCCGATTCCGGCCAGTTCGATGATCGTGATTCCGGACAGTGGGCCGCTCATGGCACCCACTCTCCACGCGCTCGCTCACCTCGGGCAAGTCCGGACGACGATGCGTCAGCCGTTGGCGACGACCCGAGTGCCCAGCGCGTAGTCGATGAGCCTGCGCCGGTGGGAGGTGACAACCACCAGCATCGCGTCGAGAATCGCCAGCGGAGGCAGAACCGACCGCGCAAGAGCGCGCACCACCGAGCACTCCGAACCGTCGACGCGGACGAGACGAAGGCCGAACACCATCTTGCCGAATGACGCACGCCACATGACGATCGGGAAGATGTGCACAGCGACGATGGCGCCGACGAGTGCCGGAGCGGGTCGGAGCGGGTCCCCGACGAACGGATAGCCGACGAGGAGCTTGTAGCCGACGACGACAACGAAATCGATCAGCACATCGATGATGAGCGCGAGCAGGCGAGGCGCGTGGTCAGGAACGTGCTTGCCTCCAGCACCGCGTCCGTAGAGATGGAATTCACGTTCGCGGCGCATGAGTTCCTGCACCGTCAGCGGACGTTCCTTGGTCGCCTCGCCCTGCTCGGGCTCGGGGATCTCCGACCAGGAAGTGACGTCCTCGGGCAGCCACCATCCGTAGTGCTGTTTGGACCGCTGTGCGTTCGCCGGGTCGTTCGGATCGACGCGGATCCCCGTGGGCCCGACGAGGATGGTCGGCGCGATCAATGCCGGGGTCTCGTCGGTGCCCTCCGCGGCGACTCCGTCGGCGGGAAGGTCACCCTCCAGCGCGGTCGGAGACGACGTGGCCGAACCGCGAGCGATTCGTTTCAGACGACTCATTGACCACGCATCGACGCATTGCCGCTTCACCGCCATCGTCAATAGTGATGAAGCACCGCTCGGACCGGGCTCACGGCCGCGGCCGGAGCGGCAGACTGGACCCATGCCTTCCGTACGCGCCGTCGCCCCGGGACGAGTCAACATCATCGGAGACCACACCGACTACACCGGGGGGTTCTGTCTCCCGATGGCGATCGACATGGCGACGACCATCACCGGCGAACGGACGGACGACGGCGTCGTATACCTCGTCTCCGCCGCCGAGCCGGAGCCCGTCAGCGTCGCCATAGAGGTGACGGACCCGGCATCGGTGACCCCTTTGTGGGGTCGCTACGTGGCGGGCGTGGTGAGCGAGCTTCGGCCAAACGACGGATTTCGCGGGCACGCCGAGACGACCATTCCAATTGGTGCCGGGCTGTCGTCGAGCGCAGCACTCGAAGTGTCACTCGCACTCGCACTCGGTTTCGAAGGGTCCATTCTCGAACTGGCGCGGCTCTGCCAGCGGGCCGAGCAGGTGTCCTCGGGCGTGCCGTCGGGCATCCTCGACCAGCTCGCCAGCGCCGGAGGTCGGGAAGGAAAGGCGATGATCATGGACTGCCACGACCTTTCGCTCACCTACGTGGACGTTCCGGACAACGCCGACATCGTGGTGATCCACTCGGGCCAGGAGCGAACGCTGTCCGGTTCCGAGTACCCGACGCGTGTCGCGCAATGCGCGGCAGCCGAGGCCGAGATCGGTCCGCTGCGTCTGGCCACGCTTGCCGCCGCAGCGTCGATCGGGGACCCGGTCGTAGCAAGGCGGGCGCGGCATGTGGTGACGGAGAACCAGCGGGTACACGACTTCGCCGCAGCGTTGGCGCAGGGGCATCTCGCCGAAGCAGGCGCGATCATGACGCAGAGCCACGCCAGCCTGCGTGACGACTACGAGACGTCGACGCCCATCGTCGACCGGCTCATCGACACACTCCTCGCCACGCCGGGGGTCTTCGGCGCCCGCATCACCGGCGGCGGATTCGGCGGATGTGTCGTCGCGTTGACCGAGCCCGGTGCACTCGACATCGGCTGGACG
>JANPDB010000448.1:0-5940 GCA_031431255.1 Acidimicrobiia bacterium
TGGTTCGGCCTCCGCGGCGCACGTCGATGGCGCTTGCGGTGAGCGCGATCGCACCTGCACTGCATCCGGCGAGAGCGGCGCCGTTCTGCCACGCCCGGACGATCGCTTCCCACACCAATGAGTTGCGCAGCGAACGGGCGATGTGGCCGGGATTCCCTCCGGACAGGTAGATCAGCCCGACATCGTCGATCAACGCCGCCAGGTCCGCCCGATTGGCGTCTTCGGCATTGAGCACCGGGACGGCAACCGGTTCGATGCCCATGGCGGTGTAGTGGTCGGTCCCGAGCTTGAGCCAGCGGTTCACCGATGCGGCACCTTCTTCCCCGGCCGCGGTCGGAAGGAACGCGGCACGCGGACGGCGCCCGGCAAGGAGCCATCGGTCCACGTCGACCATCTGGGGCAGGAACTCGCCGCTCCCGACAAGTGCGATGGGCCCGGCAGTCGCAGTCGATGGATCACTCATCGACCTATCTTGGTGTGAGTCGGCACCCTTCGGGCGTAGTTGCTTCAGCCTCTGACCCGCTCGAACTCGGACCCACTGCAGCCATTTTGAACAGCGTTACGGACCGAGGAGCGCTGCTGGAACAACAAAGATGCCATCGCTTCGTCGGTATGCATACTGACCAGTTGTCACAATCACCGCTGCCGCGACGCGGTCGCCGAGCTGTGATCGCACCCAGTGGAGATGCCTGACGTCTCGATCCGAAATGTCGGGTGCGAGCTTGACTTCGATCGCCACGATGCGTCGGTCTTCGCCTTCGACAATCAGGTCCACCTCGTGGTCCCCGTTGCGAGTTCGTAGGTGGTGGACCGTTGCTGACGCGCGCTGCGCATAGACACGGACCGACTGAGCGACAAGCGACTCAAACAGTGCACCTACAAATCCTTCGTCGGTGTTCTTGGCACCTCGAAGAACTTGACCGCTCAACAGCGACGACGCCGTTGCCCCAACCAGCCTGGCGGCAAAGCCAGGATCGACCAGGTGGTGTTTGGGTGCTTGGGCGAGTCGAGTCAGCAGGTTACCGGCTGGGTACCAACCGGGAATGGGATCAAGAATCCACAGTCGAGACAGAACGTCGCGGTAGCGCAGTGCAGTGGTCTTTGCCGGCTTGTCCGACTCGCCCGGTGTCGCGGCGTCGAGGATCGTTGCGTACGAAGCAGTCGATGCGGTTGCTGCCGCGTACGCCATCATCCAAGCTCGGAGTGACGCCGGGCGGTTCACGCGCACACCTTGTTCCGCGAACTCGACGTCGGCAATGCGCTCGAGGTAGCTGTCGAGTTGCTTGGCCCGTGGCTGAGGCGGGAGGCCTCGAATTGCCGGCATTCCCGATGCGACGATCTCGTCGACGTAGTCGACGAGGCGCACCGGTGAATCGCCACCAACGGCATTGACACCTTGGGTCAGGAACGCCGCGAGGCTGACCGATGGTTCGGCGATGTTGCGTTCAACCAAGCTGAGCGGGCGCATCTTCAGTCGAACGATTCGGCCGGCGCCCGAGTGCATCGGAAGCTCTGGCGGTGTGGCGCTCCCGGCGAGGAGGAATCGTCCCCCTGTCGAGTCGGCATCGACCGATCGACGCACCAGGTCCCATGACCGGGGGTAGCGCTGCCATTCGTCCAACAACACGGGCGTTTTCAGCTGGTCAAGGCGAGCCGGGTCGGCGCCCAAGAGAGACTGCTGCACCGGGTCATCGAGGTGAAGCGTCGAGCGCGCCCGCTCCAGGCCGGTAGCTGTCTTTCCAACACCCTTCGGACCTTCAAGCGCGATCGCGGCGAGGTGCGGAAACAGGGCATCGAGCTCATCGTCGATGATCCGACGTTGATAGGACATGCCTTTACGCTACCAAACGCCGATCATTTACGCTACCATTCGCAGCAGTTTTACGCTACCAAACGCAGCACTCCAGCGCTCCAGCGCTACCGTTCGCACAGGCTCGCGCACTGATCGCAGCACATCTGAGCTACACCAGCAGAACGCGCTATCCGGCGGCGGCTTCGGTCAGCCCCTGACCCAGCGGCCGTCGGCATCGAAGACGAGGTCGGACAGCTCTCCCGGCCGGACCCAATCGTCGATGCCCAGCGCCACCGGGACCTTCTGGGCGTTCCACTTCATCACGTCAAGCGTCAGCTCGACGATCTGTTGCGGCGAGAAGTGTGTGTGCATACGTTCGATCAGCTCGGCCGGAACCAGCGCGGGCATTGTCATCAACGCGTCGGCGAGGTCAAGGGCGGCGCGCTGCGCCGGCGCGAGCTCAGCGCGTGACTGCGCGTCGCCCTTGGCAATCGTCGTTTCGTCGAGGCCTTGATCCCTGGCAACTGCCAGGCGAACGGACAGTCAAGTTCCGCAATCGTGGTGTCGGGCGCATTGCATGCGGACGAGTTCGGTGGTGACCGGGTCCATGGCGTCCATGCGGACGGTCGCGGCCGCAAGTTCGCCCAGGCCTCGACGGAGCGCCGGTGCGGTGGGCGTTCCCGGAGGCACTCGCCGCGCCCGATTCACGACGTCCCCGCGAACAGCGATGCCCACACAAGGGCGAGGCGCTGACGCTGTTCGAGCACCAGCAGCGCAGATGCGAAGTCGACGAGTCCGGCGTCACCAAGGTGTTCGCCAACCGCTGCTGCCGTCTCGGCGGGCAGCGAGGCAACATCAATGACGAAAGCGTCGGTGAAGGTCAGGCATGCCCGCTCTGACGGAGTGATCATCGGGGAATGCATCCAGGAAGTAAGCGCATTGACCTTACGGTCGTCGAACCCGGCAGCGACAGCCGCAGGAGTCCGCGACTCGAACTCGACCGGGTTGCGAAGAATCGTGGCGATCTCAAGTCGACAAAGTTCGAGAAGGCACGGGTCGACCGAGGACCACGCTGCGTCCCATGCTGCGTCGAGCGCCGCGGCGACGTCGGGAGCGTGGCGCAACCGTTCGGCATAGAGCGCAGCCGCAGCTGTCACGATCGCCCAGGCATCTGCGACGTGAACATCGCCGCGTCGAAGTAGTCGCGCCACAGGGTGATGAGGCCGTCGTGGACCTCCCACACCCCGGTCACCGGGATCTCGACCCAGCCGTGGGGGAAATGGAACCGGTCGGTCCGTTCATTGCACACGATCGGTCCGGTGGCCGCCTCGCGATGGCAGACCCAGTCGACCTCGGAGGCCCCGGCAAGGAACGGGCCGAGCATCTTGCCGATCGTGTCACGGCCGAAGTTCTTGCCCATCGGAACGTTGTCGTATTCGCAGTGCTCATCGACGAACACGAGTGCGGCCTCGATGTCTCGTCGCTCGATCGCGGCGATGAACGCTCGGACGGTTTCGAGGGGAGTGAGTTGTTCCATGGGAATCACCATGCCACGGGGAGAGAGCGTCGTCCCCAAAGGTTGAATGGGGCAATGCGAACCGGCGCACCATCGAGGCGGAGGTCGGGGAAACGCTCGACGAGGAGGCGCAACGCGGTGCGCGCCTCGAGACGGGAGAGCGACGCCCCCGGGCAGTAGTGATGGCCGAGGCCGAAGGACAGATGGCGGCGCAGTTCTTCCGCCGGACGATCGAGCCGGAAGGTGTCGGGGTCCGAGAAGACGTTCGCATCGCGATTCGCCGACGCGTAGGTGACCATGACCTTGGTCTTTTCGGCGAGGCACACGCCGTGCATCTCGACCGGTTCGTTGTTCGTGCGGAACAACCCGAGCACCGGAGGGTCGAACCGCAGACTCTCCTCGAGCGCGGTGTCGACAAGCGACGGGTCGGCGCACAGCGCCTCCCAACGCGTGCGGTCCTCCAGCAGACGGAGGACGCAGTTGGTGATCAACGATGTGGTCGTCTCGTTGCCCCCGGCGAGCAGCTGGATGAGCACCTGATGGAGCTCGGGATCGCTGAGCCGACGACCCTGATAGGTCGCCACCACGAAGCCGCCGATGAGGTCGTTCGGCACGACCGTGCCGAGGTGTGATTCGTCCGGCTCGTCGATACCGGCCGCTGCCAGCAGGGCGCGTCGATCGTCGATGAACCCTTGGAAGTAGGCGTTGAGCTCCGCTCGGATCTTGTCGGGCGCGCGTGGATCAGGATTGTTGAAGCACGCGACGAGATCGTCGGACCACTGTTTGAACTGCACGAGCTCGGTCGGCGGGACACCGAGCAGTTTGGCGATGACGATCACCGGGAGCGGGCAGGCGAGGAGATCGTGGAGGTCGCCGCGACGCTCCGGCACGGCCGCCATCTCGTCGACCAGAGCGACGGCCAGCTCGTGCACCTCATCGTCGAGGCGACCGATCATGCGCGGCGTGAAGCCCTTCTGGAAGAGCTTGCGGAACTCCGTGTGGTCGGGCGGGTCCTGGTTCAGCCCGGTGCCGCGGGTGAACTGCGGCGTCTGTCCGTAGCGGCTGCTCCACTGCGCCGTGTCCTTGAGCACGGCGACGACGTCGTCGTAGCGCGTGATCGTGGCGAACGAGGGGGTGAAGTCTTCGAACCGGTGGACGGGGCACTTCTCGCGCAGCTCGGCGTACGCGGCCATGGGGTCGGCCAGAGTCTCCGGTGCAAATGGGTCGTACAAGACGCCGTTGTTTCGCTCGGTGATCGTGGCATCGCTCACGGGCTGGGCTCCGCTGCTTCGACCGGCTTCGGTTCCTTGCTCCACAGGACCTCGAAATCGCGGGCGACGTCGAGCACGTGGAACGCCCGTCCGATCCCGACGCAGTAGCCGATGGTGATCGTCAGCTCCAACACCTCGGGGTCGGAGAACAGTTCGCGCAGCCGGACGAAGAACGCGTCGTCGATGGCGGTGTGGTCGATGGCGAACCACTCGGCGAACTCGATCGCCAGCTTTTCGCGGGGGGTGAATCGCTCGTCGGTCCGGTAGTCGGCGACAGCGTTGTACAGCTCATCGGAGAGTCCCTGCCGCATCGCCGATGCGGCTCGAGTATTCAGTCAAACAACGCATTGGTTGAGCTGAGCGATCCGCATGCGGGCGACTTCGCGCTCGCGGATCGGCAGGCTGCTCTCCACATAGGTGGCCTTGCCGAGCGCACCCACCCCCGCTCCGATGTGCGGAGCGAGCATCCACATGCGGGTTGCTTCGAGTCCTTCGCCCTCCGGTACGTCGATCCGGGCCATGGTGTCCTCCATCGGTGGGGTTGTGTGAGCGAAATCTAATCGGGTGGTTAGTTCTTCCGCCAAGCCGTTCGCGCCCGGGTTGGCGTTCGGACTGTCGGGTTGTGTGGTTGGTTGGCGACTTGCGTGGCTGGTTGAGCGTGTCGTCAACTCGACAACGTGGCGCCAACCAGCCGCACAGCGCCGGCATCCTCCGGAGCCAAGCCGCCGACGGCTCGCCCTCGTTCTCCGCGCGAAAGCGGCATACGCTGCGAAGGTGCCCACGACGCCGAGTGATCCTGCGAACTTCGCCGCGATGCTTCGCGGTGTGAAGCTCCCGTTCCACCCTGACCTGACGATCCCCGAACTCCACCGGGTCGTGCTCCCCGCTGCTTTCGGCGTGCCGGTCGACGACGTGCGATCAGCCGCGGCCGCGGCCGTCAAGGCCCGCTTCGACGGGGTCGTCCGCCCCGGCGCTACCGTGGCGGTAGGTGCGGGGAGTCGTGGCCTCACCGCCCGCGTCGAGATGCTCGCCGGCGTCATCGAGGGGCTGCGCTCCGTGGGCGCCGATCCGTTCATCGTCCCGGCCATGGGCAGCCATGGTGGTGGCACCGCCGAGGGACAGCTCGAGGTGTTGACCGGCTACGGGATCACCGAGGACGCCGTCGGCGCGCCAATCCGGGCGACGATGGAGACCGTCGAAGTGACCCGGACCCCGGGCGGCGTGCCGATGTTCCTCGACCGCCACGCCGCAGGGGCGGATCACTTCTTCCCGGTGAATCGCATCAAGCCACATACCTGCTTCACCGGTCCTCTCGAGAGCGGGCTCTCGAAGATGTGCGTGGTCGGGTTCGGCAAGCAACC
>JANPDB010000449.1:0-8596 GCA_031431255.1 Acidimicrobiia bacterium
CACCGCCTCCGGAGGGCGGTGCTCTATCCCCTGAGCTACGAGGGCGGGATGGCCCGTCCACCCTACTCGCCTGTGTTGAGCCGTCGCTCAGGCGCGACCTCGTGGATCCGGTTCGTCGGAGAACGACTACTCTGAGTGGTCGTTCCCTTGACGAGGCTCGTGTCGTAGGGTCGCAGCGACCAAACGTGACCGGGGGCGTGTCAGTACATGAGGACCCACCACCTGCTGTTGATCGGCGCCACGGCATTGGCCATGTTCGCCGATCCCTCCGTCGTGATGGCGCGGCCGGTCGATGGTGGCGCCGCATGTCCGATTCCTTCGCTTTGCCATCGGAAGAATCGAACCTGCCTCTTCGCTCCGGAGGCAGCGTTGTACTCCCTGAGCTGCGAGCGGCGCGGAGACGGACTTCTTCTGTACTCCCTCGCACGGCCCCGTTGTCACGTGAGCTTGGAGCAGCGAGAAAGAAAATCGCGGTGTCGGTCACGTGGCGTGGCGGTTTCTCGGAGACCGTCGAACGGAGGAAAGGGATCGTGAATCGTCGATTCGCAGTGATCGGCGCGGTTGCCGTGCTGGGGTTGGCGATCGCTCCGAAGGGTGCCGATGCGGCGCGCACAGGTCGGGTAAGCGCTCGAGGCGTCGTTACGAGCGTTACCCCTGCGTCGGCAACCGTCTCGCCGGGAACAGCGGCGACTAGCCTGCCATCGGCGGCCACGGCAGCTTTGGGCGCGGGCGCCCGGTATCGCCGAGTCTCCGACGTCGTGCGCGAGGCGCTTGCGGCTGCGTCGGCGAACCGCTCGGGCCCCGTAACTGCGGCGGCCGTGGACTCCCGACTCCTTCGACTCGCCTCCGATGCGACGGCGTATCTCGATGCCGACAATCGACTCCTCTTCATCGATGACTTCGGACCGGCACCCGAAAAGTCGGCGGCGTCGGACGAGTTCGCAACCGACCCCGTGCTGACGCCGATCGAGGCACCTCCACAGGCAAGCACGGGAGCTGAACCGGTAACCGCCAACGGAGTCGTACTGCCCGGCAGCGGGACGTTCGCGTTGAACAGCCGCCTGGGGAGTACCAAGACGATCTACCTCGACTTCGATGGATACACCGGCGCCGGCCCGGCTTGGGCTGTCGGTGCTCAGCCGTTCGCGCCCTACGACTTTGATGGACTTCCTGGCCTGAGTGCGTCCGACGAAGATGCGATCCGGCGGATCTGGCAGGCCGTGGCCGAGGACTATGCACCGTTTGATGTCAACGTGACGACCCAGCTGCCGACCCCGGACCGTCTTTACAAGACGGCGCCTTCGGACGTGACGTATGGGTCGACGGCGGTCATCACGCCGACGAGATTGTCCACTGGTACCTGTACCGGATCGTGCACGGGCGTGGCGTACGTGGGCATCTTCGGCGTGCAAGGAGCAGATGCCAATTACTCGCCCGCCTGGGCGTTTGCTGGCAACTCCTCCCAAACTTCAGCACAGTCCGTGGCCGACACGATCTCACACGAGGTGGGCCACAACTTCGACCTCAGCCACGACGCGGTGTCTCCGTGCACGCCCGGCTCGTTTCTTTGCAGTTACTACACGGGCCACGGATCTGGCTCGTCGTCCTGGGGCCCCATCATGGGATCTCCCTACCTCAAGACGTATACGCAATGGTCCAAAGGGGAGTATCTCAACCCCAGCAATACAGAAGATGATGTGGCGATCATCGGTGGCAAAACTGGATATCTTGTCGACGCCAGCAACTCGATCGGCAATGCTGTTTCGTTGCCGACCGACGAATCTGTCACGACTGACCAGATCATCGGGTTCAATGGCGACGTTGACTACTTCTCCATTCCGGTCACCACCGGGTACCTCCGGGCGTTCATCAACCGCAGCTCTAACGGCAGCGATCTCTACGCTCGTTTGGCCATTCTCAACAGCGCGGGCACCGAACTCACCTTCGGCATCCTTCAATCTGGGACCGGCGGATGGCTCGAGGTAACCGGACTCGCGCCGGCGATGTACTACGTGTCGGTTGCAGGCTCGAGTCTGGGTTCGCCGCAGAATGGATTCTCGAGCTACGCAAGTTCGGGCTTCTACAACGTCGCCGCGCAGACGTTCGCGACGCCGAGCACCCCGGGATCCCCTTCGCTTGTCGCGACGGGAAGTCAGGCTCTCACGGCAGCATGGACGGGGTCGGCCACGATGAGTCCACTGGCGCCGATCACCTATGCCGTCTCGCTCTGCGACGCTGTGTCGGCGGTCTGCTCGGCACCTATCGACACGACGGCGACCTCACTCGTTCTGACTTCCCCGACCCCGACGGGGTCCTACGTCGCCAGGGTCAACGCGCGCCACATCGCCGGGCGGGTGTCGGCCAATGCCACCTCTGCGGCCGCCACCGTGCTCACTGCGCCGATCGCGCCCACGCCGTTCTCGCTTTCCTTCAACGAGCTCACCGACACCGTGACGATCGCATGGGCGGGCGAGCAGCAGTTCGCGCCGGTCGTGGTCACCGGACGCACGTTGACGGTGGTCAACCGGTCGACCGGTCTCACGGTCCTCTCCGATCCGTCGATTCCGGCAACCGGCTCGAGGAACTTCACCACGTTGCTCGCCGACGTCTGGCTCGACGCCTCGATCCGGATCGACGCCTCGATCGTTTCGCCGACCGGTTCTCCGCCGCCGTCGTCGCTGCCGTTCTCGTGGCCGGCTGTCAGCCCGTTCGGGAGCGTGTTCCTCGGCCGTCCGCCGGCGCCGCAAGCTGCGGGACCGGCCGGCGGCTTACGCCAGAGCGCACCCCAATCGGTGGGCACGACCGTGCCCGGCCGCCCCGCGGCACCCCAGGCCTGACCGCGCGGTTTCCGGCGCGGGAGTCCTGGCGTCGTTTCGATTCGCTGTCGGTTGACACAAGCCTCAGCCCTAGTCTTGACGGACCATGTCTCTGCTTTCGCGCTGCGCCGCTCCGCTTCGCTCCACTGCTCGCAACACCCGCCCCTTCACCACGGCGGGCAGCCCGACTATGTCTCTGCTTTTGCGCTGCGCCGCTCCGCTTCGCTGCGCCGCTCCGCTTCGCTGCGCCGCTCCGCTTCGCTTCACTGCTCGCAACACCCGCCCCTTCACCACCGCAAGCAGCCCGACGTGAGTCTCGCCGTCCGTACCCTTCTCGCGGACGCGATTGCCGACGCGTTCGTCGCCCTCGGTATCGACCGACCGACAAAGGTCGCGCTCGAACGTCCTGCCTCACCCGAGCACGGCGACTGGTCATCGAACGTCGCGCTCGTCACCGCAAAGGCCATCGGCCGCAATCCGCGTGAGCTCGGTGGCGAACTGGCCGCCCACCTCAGCGCGAACCTCCCACTTCATACGAAGAGCGTCGAACTGGCGGGTCCGGGGTTCGTGAACTTCCGTCTGGCGCCGAGTTGGCTGCACGAGATTCTCGACACCGTGATCGACGCGGGTGTCGAGAACTATGCACGCGTAGTTTCGCCCGGTGCGCGCCCCGTAAACGTCGAGTACGTGAGCGCGAACCCGACCGGGCCGCTCCACGCCGGTCACGCGCGCTGGGCGGCTTACGGCGACGCGCTGAGCCGCGTGCTCGGCCGCGCCGGCTACACGGTGCACCGCGAGTTCTACATCAATGACCGCGGCGTGCAGATGCAGAAGTTCGCGGCCTCCCTGCTGGCCCGGAAGAACGGCATCGACGTTCCCGATGGCGGCTACCAGGGCCAGTACATCATCGACTGGGCCGCGGGGATGCCGGCCGGACTCGATGCCGACGGCGCCCTCGAATGGGGCTACGCGAAGGCGTTGCGGTACCAGCAGGACACTATGCGGCGCATGAACGTGGAGTTCGACACGTATTCGTCGGAGCGGGCCATCGCCGATCGGGGCGACGTGGAAGCGACCTTCGCCGTGCTCGACCGCTCCGGCCACACCTACATCGCCGTGGCACCCGAGACCTCGTCGGACCGTGACCAGTCGCAGCGCAAGGGGCCCGACGCCGACGCCGACGGTACCGAGTCGGCCACCTGGCTGCGCACGACGAGCTTCCGCGATCCCAAGAAGAACAAGCCACTCGACGACACCGACCGGGTCATTGTCAAGGGTGACGGTCAGTACACGTACTTCATGCCCGACATCGCGTATCACCGTGACAAGTTCACCCGCGGCGATCTCCTGATCGACATCCTCGGTGCGGATCACCACGGCTACGTAGGGCGCATGAAGGCCGCGATGATGGCGCTCGGGCATGCGGCCGATGACCTCGAGATCCTGATCGGTCAGAACTGCGTGCTGCTCCGCGATGGCGTCGAAGTGAAGCTGTCCAAGCGCACCGGCGACATCATCGAGCTCGCCGAGCTCATCGACGAGGTGGGCGCGGATGCCGCCAAGCTGACGTTCCTCTTGCAATCGATCGACACCCGCCAGAGCGTCGACCTCAACGCGCTCGTGGCCAAGTCCCTCGACAATCCGGTGTTCTACGTCCACTACGCCCACGCCCGCGTCTATGGCATCGGACGCAAGGCCGCCGAGCGGGGCATTGTCCGGGCGGACCGAGCCGATGTCGATCTCTCGCTCCTGACCCACGAGCGCGAGCTCGACGTGTTGCGGGTGCTGGCCGACCTCCCCGACGTCGTGGCGACCGCGGCACACGACCGGGCGCCGCACAAGATCACGACGTGGGTCCGCGAGCTCGCCGGTGCCTTCCAGTCGATGTATCACGACTGTCCGATCCTCCGAGACGACGTGGACCCGGCATTGCGTCAAGCCCGGCTGTGGCTGGTCGAGGCGGCCCGGATCGGCCTGGCCATCGGCCTCGACCTGCTCGGCGTGTCCGCCCCCGAGCGCATGGATGACCTGCCCGCCGAGTAGAAGAACCAGGGGTTCCCTGGTGCAATCGAGGATGGCGTCTCCGTAGGTTCAAGGGTGGCCGACACCGTGTCCGCCGTGTCCCCATCGGAGTGCCGGAATGTTCCTCGACCCTGTTGTCCGCGTCGCAGCGTCACGTCGTGCACGAATGTTGGCCGCAGTGGCCGTTGCCGCGGCGGTCGTTGTCACGTCCATTCCGGCGGAATCGGCGACCCGCAAGAAGCAGGCGGCCGCCTCGCCGGCCGCCAGCCCGGCGGCACGCTCTGTCGGATCGGCGGCTTTTGCGCTCCCGTCGAGCGTTGCGCTGGTCGACGACGTTTCCAACGGGGCGGCGATCGTCCGCCAGGGATCAGTTGCATCGCTGGGCAGTTCCACCGTCAGCGTCGGATTCGCCAAGGGCGAGGTGCTCGGGGCGAAGTTCAACAAGCGTTTCCCCGAGAAGCCCGTGTTCGACGAAGGGATGGACATGCGTCCGCCCTACGGTGACTGCGGCGTTGCGTGCGGCCTCAACTTCTTCTTTCCGGCCTCGCTCACCAAGACCGGTATCAACGTGCTCGGTATCGTGACGGGAGGCGGGCAGTTGGGTTTCAACGTCGGCGGCTCCGGTGTTGTGTCCTACGACTACGAATCGCTGGTCAACGGCGCGGTGGTTGCATCCACTCGCGTGTCGTCAGGCGAGAAGGCCAGGACCCATCGGGTGAGCACCGACGGGCGGACTGGGATGACCGCCCGCTTCAACACGACGCTGCCCGAGAAGAGCCTCGGCAAGATCCCGTTCGGCTACCGGCTGAGCAATCCCGGCTACGACTGGAACATCGCCATCACCCCGGTCGTGAAGGCATCCGGATCGTTCGACTACGTCGTGGGAACCTACGACTTCACGCTCGGGCCGTACGCGCTGCCGATGTCGATCGAGCTCGGGACCCTCAAGCTCCCGCGCCACGCCGGCACGCAGGAGAAGGCCGACAAGGTCGACGGCGAGGTCACGACCGATCAGCGCGCCGCTGGAAACGTGCCCAACCTCACGGTTTCTTCGATCGTGGTCGGGTCTGCACAGGTCGCGACCACGCCGACGACGACCCGGCCGGGCCGCAACCGTCGCAAGAAGACCGGTGGTCCTGCCGCTGCCACGCCCCCGCAGGCGAGTGTCGTCGCCGCCACCCCGGCTGTCGTGGCTCCGGTCGGGTCCAAGCCGAAGCGGAGGAAAGGTGACCAGGCCAACACCGGGACGAGGGCGAAGCGAAAGGCGGCCGCGTAGGGCCGCCCGCGAACATCCCAGATCGTTCGTGTTGGCATCCCACATCGGCCAAAACGAATTCGCCTCGCGGGAAACGGGGTGTCTGGGATGCGTGTACCCGCTCTGTGGGATATCTGAACTGCGACCTCCGCTCGAAGGCGCCTCACCAACACCGCGTCTTTCGGGCGAGTCCTTACGACGGGGCGCCCGTAGGATCGGTGGCCCATGGCTGAGCCGATTGCCCATCATCTTCTTCCCCTCACCACGTCGTTCTCCGACGAAGGTTCGGCCATCGTCGGCGGGAGGGATCTGGTCGGCCTGGCCGAAGAGTTCGGCACGCCGCTCTTCGTGTACGACGAATACCACCTCCGCCGTCGATGCCAGGACGCCGTTTGGGCCTTCGGCCACGGTGTGGCCTACGCCAGCAAAGCCTTCCTCTGCGCCGCCATGGCCAAGCTGGCCCATGACGAAGGCATGCACATCGATGTCGCGACGGCCGGCGAGGCATTCGTCGCCCTTCGTGCCGGCGTCCCGGCCAGTCGACTCGTGCTTCACGGAAACAACAAGTCGATGGCCGAGCTGTCGTATGCCCTGGAACGGGGCATCGGCCGGATCGTCGTCGACTCGTTCGACGAGCTCGACCGTCTTCGCCGGCTGGCCGGTTTCGGGCACCCGAGACCGAAGGTGCTGCTACGGCTCACGCCGGGCGTCGAGGCCCACACCCCCGAGTTCATCGCCACCGGCCACGAGGACGTGAAGTTCGGCTTCTCCATCGCGTCAGGCGCCGCCGCGGAGGCGGTGACGATCTGTCGTTCCGAAGGGAGCGGTGTCGAACTCGTCGGCGTGCACGCCCACGTCGGGTCTCAGGTGATGTCGATCGAGTCGTTCGAGAAGGTCGTGCAGGCGCTGGCTCCGTTCTTCGTGCCGCTCGGCCTTCCCGAGCTCGTCGTCGGCGGCGGACTTGCCGTGCCCTATCTGCAAGACGAAACCGCACCGTCGATCAGTGATTGGGGCCACGCCATAAAGTTCGCTGCCCGCGAAGCGGGCGTGCCCAACGGCGTGCGGGTCAGCGGCGAACCAGGGCGGTCGATCGCTGCCACTGCCGGCGTCACTCTCTACCGGGTCGGCACGATCAAGGACCTCCCCGACATCCGTACCTACGTGTCGGTCGACGGCGGCATGAGCGACAACCCCCGCCCCGCGCTCTACGGCGCCGGATACGAGGCGTTCCTCCCGCGGAACTCACTGGCGGAACGCACGATGCCGATCCGCCTCGTTGGCAAGCACTGCGAGACCGGCGACATCCTGATCCCGGAGGCGTGGGTACCCGGCGATCTCACGCTGGGTGACATCTTGTGTACCCCGGTGACGGGCGCTTACGGGCACTCCATGGCCTCGAACTACAACAAGGTCCCGCGCCCCGCCGTGGTGTTCGTCAACGACGGCAAAGCTCGTGTGGTCGTGCGTCGCGAAACGTACGAGGACTTACTACGTCTGGATCAGCTGTAGCTCATCGATGGGTCGTTCGGCCTAGTAGTAGCTGGTCAGAGCATTCGTTTGGGGCGCCTTCCGTAGGTCATTGAACTCAAAACACGCAGAACCCCTCAGGTCGCGGGATGGCTGTTGTCGAAAGTCAGGGCGCAAGCAACACCCCTGTATCGCTGCATCCCTACTTCCAATAAGGACCCCTCCCATGTCCCGCAAGCTTTCGCGTAACTCGCGTCGCGCCATCGTCGCGTCGCTCCTCGGACTCACCGTCGGTGGTGGCGTCCTCGCCTCCGCCGCCAGCCTTGGCGTCACCGGCAACACCCTCGGCGCCGGCACCGTCGTCATCGCCAGCTGTGACGACAACGTCATCCTCAAGTACACCCACACGTATGTGGCGGGCGTTCCCGCCGTGAACCCCGGTTCCTACCGCACCAGCGCTGTGACGATCAGTGGCATCGCCCCGGCCTGTGTCGGCAAGCGGCTTGACATCACATTGAAGGACTCGCTTGGCGCCTCCCTGGCCAGCGGCTTTGTCGGGGCGATCGCAGCAGCCACCCCGGTGACTGCCGACAGCACGGTAACCGTGACCTTCCTGACTTCGCCGTTCGCCGACGCGAACGCTGTCGTGGGCGCTGCAGTCGTCATCGCTGACTGACGCTGACCAGAACATGGTCACCACCATGTTCCGACGCTCGAGGCGCCAGGCGACCTTCGCCCTGGCCCTCGGGCTTGTCGGAGTAGGTGGTGTGTTGGCCAGCGCGGCCAGCCTCAACATCGCCAACAGCACCCTCGGTGCTGGCACCACGGTGATCGCGAGCTGCGACACCAACGGTGTCACGCTGGACTACATCAACACCTACGTCATTTCAGCAGGCCGTTACGACACGACATCGGTCATCGTCAACGGACTCAACAACGTGTGCAACGGCAAACGGCTGGACCTCACCCTGAAACGCAACACTGGGGCGGTGCTGGGCTCGGGTTCAATTCTGAGCCTGAGTCTGCCGATAGGAAC
>JANPDB010000450.1:0-5345 GCA_031431255.1 Acidimicrobiia bacterium
GGTCAACTCCCAGGAGATCGGGCTGGCGGCAGCGCGAACTGACCGCTGGAGGAATCCACCGATGACCCGACCGGGACGACTCAGGGCGGCGAGGACGACCATGCGCTCGTGGCGGGGGAGGGCCTGACGGATCGGTGAGCACACGAGCTGGTAGACACGGCTGATCGCCCCTGGTTGCGTGAAGGCGACTTCGGCGACGTAGCTGAAATGGATGTCGCCAGAGAGCACGGCGATAACGGCAGGGGGCTTGCGCCCCGATGAACGCCCGGTACCCATCGCGACGTCGCGGAGAAGCTCGGCCATCTTCAAGAACGACGCCTCGAACGCCGGCCAGTCCTCGAGGTCAAGGGCGCGACGCAGGCGCTCGGACAGCCAGGCGATGACGCGGCCCCATCGCCCGTCACACAACGCGGCATTCCATAGCTGCAAGCCGTGCAAGCCACCGGTCACCAGGACGGGAAGCGAGGTGACGATGAAGAGTTGATCGACATCCACTCGGCACTGTTCGTCGACCCACTTCCAGTCGCTCGGGTTGACCATGGCCCGCTCACCATCAAGGACCCGCGCGTTTCTGCAGTCCACCACCACGATGCGCGTGCGTTCAAGGTCGCGGACATAACTGAAGCGATACCGGCCCTCGATCGGCGTGAAGCACTCCGACCGGCGGGCCCAGTCGTTGAGCAGCGGAGCTCCGTCGTCTTCGGCAAGGAGGCGTTCGAGCAATCCATCGCGTGTAATTGCTTCAGGTGACAGGTTGCCGAGATGTTGATAGATCCAATACGACGACATTGCTCCCGTGACGTGCTCGTCCCACCACGGCTGCTCTTGGATGTGGCGGACCCACGCCATGGATATATTCCAGTCGTCGATCATGTCGTGGTCGTCGAAGATCATCGCCGTCGGCACGACCGAGAACAGCCATCGCTCCACCTCGGGCGTCCATGCTTCGTGGTACATCGACACGTATTCGTCGAACCCGATGACGATCTCCGGAGAGGTCCGTCTCCAACGGTCGAGACGGTGGCGACGTTTCACTTTCTGCATCGTGTTGGGCGACGGCTCGTCGGCGTAGACCTGATCACCGACGAGCAGAAGCAGGTCGGGCCACAAGGACGAGTCCTGGCCGAGCATGCGCAACCCATGGGCCCGAAGGGAGTCCACGCCGAGGCCTCGTCGGTCTTCGGTCGCGGACAGGGACCACGGCGGTTCGTGCGGTGCCGCCGAGCGGCAGGACCCGAACAGCACACGGGTTGGATGCGCCGCCCCGCCGAGGGTGCGAATCACGCTGTTCGGGAATCGGCTCCCAGGTGTCGGCCAGCACAGCGCACCGTCGAGTCGGACGTCGTACGGATTGGTTGACCCCGGCTGGAGCCCGTCGATGATGACGAGCGCATAGTGATGGCCGGCCACGGTGAACGTCGTCGTCTCGCAACCGAGGATCGCGACGCGGCAGGGCACGTCGGTTTCGACGAATACCGTGGCTGCGGATTCGTCGACGAAGCGAAGCATCGGACCAAGAATCAGTTCAGCCACGCTGCATGTCCCCCGATCGCTCTACCTCGGTCGAACCCGTAGGTGGCGGTGCGGTGCTGGAAACGACCGCTTCGGCGGCGATGACCGGCGTGCCGAAGCGGAGGATTCGTCCACCGAACGCAATGGAAACGAGGATGAACCAGATCCAACCGATGGCCACACCGGCGAGAACATCGGTGAACCAATGAACGCCGAGCACGACTCGCGACCCTGCGACCGCCACGGTGAGCGCCGCCGCTCCTGCGGCGATCGCGGCTTTGACCGACGGCGAACGCCGACGACCGAGAAGAAGCGAAACGGCGGCGTACGTCGCTGCCGCGGCAGCCGCGTGACCCGACGGGAACGACGCCCCGGCAAACCCCGTGAGCCGAGTGATGTTTGGCCGCTCGCGACCGACGATGGCCTTGATCGCCGAAACGATGGCGTACTGACCTCCGACAACGAGCGCAAGAAGAGGGACGACAGAGCGCCCGAGGCCACGCCGATGCTCGGCGATCGCCACGAGGATCGCGACGATCACCAGAACTTGGTAGCCACCGAACCGGCTGACCAAGACCAGACCGGACGTGGAGGAACTCGTGGCGTGATGGGCTCCCCAGTTCGCGAACGACAGGTCATAGGACGCCAAGCCCCGATGGGAGCTGATCATCCGCGCCAGCACCCCGAATCCCGACAGCGCCACGACGACGCCACCGACGGCAACCGTCAGGAGCAGACCGGTCTCTGTCGTCGGGTCGAGACGGGTCGACAACATGCGGGCCAAACGCGGGTGGCGTCTCGCCGAGGTCGCAATGGTCGGCGTGGCCACTTTCGGTGCGAGCGGATCGGTTCTGGGCCATCGCTTCGTGACTGCATAGGCGGCCATCGCAGGCGGGACCGCGCACGCCAGGACGACAACGAGAGGCGCCACGGTGCTCATTCGGTTTTCAACGGTGCCGCTGCGTGCGACCCGACGGGTACCCGCACGGCAATGGCGTTCGGTCGGATGCGGATCTTGAGTCGATTTGTCTTCCCGCGTGCCCCGCCATCGATCTCATACGGGACCTTCTTCCCGAAGCGAACATCGATCTTTCCCGCTTGGGTCGAGCGAACGAACGGGGAGTGGGCCATCTCGGCGTGGACGACGACTCGTCCGAGGACTCGTGCCCATTGCACCGGCCCGTCGGCGCTGACCACACCTAGATCGAGCAGGCCGTCCTCGGGGGTCGCGTCTTCGAACACCTTCAGGCCACCGATCACCGTCCCCACGTTTCCGACGAGCACACAACTCGTCGGTCCATCGAACCAATGGTCGCCGTTGACCCGGATCTCGGTCGCCACCCGCGTCGCCTTCATGGCCTTGACACTGCTTCGCACGTAGGCAATTCGGCCAATGCGTTCTTTTGCCGACGAGGACACGTTCTCCATGATGGTGCCGTCGAACCCCGCACCGCCCATCACCGCGAAGCATTCACCGTTGACCGTGCCGACATCGATCGTCCGCTCGTCGCCGTGAAGGGCGACCTTCACGGCGTCGACGATGGTCATGGGGATGTGCAGGTTCGTGGCGAGCAGATTGGCTGTCCCCGCTGGGATAACGGCGATCGGGACGCCCTTCCCCGCGACCACATCGATGCAGCGTTGGACCATGCCGTCGCCGCCCCAGATCAGGAGAAGCTCGGCGCCGCCATCGAGGGCTTCGTGTACGCGCTTCGGCGCTCTGCTGCTCTTGTCAACCTCGAACCACATCGGTTCGCGAACACCGTGGGCAGCCAGCTCGCGACGCAGCTCGGGTAGGCCGCCCTCAATGGTCTTGCCGTTGTGGGCAATGACGGCGACCTTCGTTCCGGCATCGGTGCGGGCGGCGTCGTGTGCAGACTCGTGCGACTTCATTGGTGCTCCTTCGAATCGTGTGAACCGATGTGGCTGTTCTCGTCGCGCACGGTGATCGCGCCGTCGGTCTCTCGTTGACCGAATGCTCGCCAGCCGACGACGCAGATCGCGGCACCGAGCAGCGCCCCGGCGGCGACGTCGAGTGGATGATGCATGCCGCGGTACATGCGCGCCCATCCCACCAACGCGGCGGCTGTCACGGTCCAACCCCACGCGACACCGCGTGCCCAGCGATTGTGAGTGACCACGCGGACCAGCAACGCGATCGTTCCGTACAGCGCAATGGTGGCGGCGATGTGACCCGAGGGGAAGCTTGCGGTGCTGGGGACCGAGCCGAGGTGAGCGACTTCGGGACGCGAGCGACCAACGGTGTAGGACACCGTGAGGAACACGCCGAGTTCGAGGGCGAGCACTGCAGCGATCCATAGGACGAGAAGCCACCGACGACGAAACGCACAAACCAGAGCCACGGCAGCGCCGACCGCGACGATCGCGGGGGCATCAGCCATGAACGACCACCTCGATGACCAGTCGATCAACCCGGCAGTGCGGTGCATCGAAAGGTCGCGGATGACCCGCACGTCCCAGGCCAGCAGCGCCGAGTGCTCGATGACATGGGTGAGGAACATGCCGATGCCGATCAATACAGCGCTAACCGCCACGTACCCGACGACGATCTCTTGAAGCACTCGACGCCACCTTGATTCGTGCACGTACGGTTCTCCTTCCTGGTCCGCAGCCCAACCTGGCGTCATTTGGACGGTGTTCATGGCGCATGCAGCTCTCGACGATCGAACGTGAGCAAGCAAAAGACGCCATAGAGCACGAAGCCGACTGCAACGATGGAGACGAGTGCCTGGCCCCATCCGTGAACGGCAACGCGTCGCAAGGCATCGTCGAGCCCGGCCCCTTCCGATGCCCGATCGGTCATCGCCTCTCGGACAAGGAAGTATCCGATCAGCGCCATTGCCACGCCTCGTCCGATCTCCCCGACGATCCCAAGAGAACGAACGAAGCGCAAGCGCGTCGCCGACATCCCGGACGTGCGCATCTCCTCGAGGACATCTCCCTGTGTTCCTTTCACCAGTCGGTAGATGCCGGCGCCAATGGCAGCAACGCCGAACACTCCCAGAAGCCATCGGCCACCGGTGTGCGCCAGGAGTGCCGACGACATGTCCCGAGCTTTCACGTCGCCGTCGACCCCCTGCGAGGGAGTCCTCGCCAGGCCGATGGCCGTGAAACCGAACGAGAGATACAAGGCCGCGCTCACGAGATACCCGATGCGTTTGGCAAGGCTCTCGGCATCGGTGTGACCCGGAGCGAGCGCCGTGTAGAGCCGCCAGGCGGCGTAGAACACCAGCCCGACGGCCAGAGCGATGAGCAGCACGCGACCGCCGGGAAAGGTGGACAGTTCCTCGATGGCGCCGGTTGGGCTCGCTTCTCCGCTCGGTCCAGATTCGGGGCGCCAGCCAAGCGACCGCACAGCAACGGTGGACGCCAGGGCACCGGCGAGCAGGTAGACGATTCCCTTGGCGAACCACCCGTACCTTGCGACTGCGACGATGGCCGCACGGCGCCGCACCGGCATTTGCCTGATGGACTGTGAATGGTTCTTGACGATCGGCACGTTCGCTCCTCCGGAGGCCCGAGACGGCTCCTCAGGCAACCTCTGGTACCCGACCAATCGACGTCGAAACACGACGTGGACCGCCTCACGAGTCGTCGTCGGTCTGACGCTCGGGGGTTGCTCGGTTCGGCGGAAGCCAATCCGGGTAGTCGTGATGCGTGCCTGACGGATCAGAAGAACCTCAACATGTCACCCAGGCGGTAGCGCCCCAGAGTCGGCGCAATCCAGCCGACCGCGCGATCCGGGCCGTGGACGCATGGCAGCAGAAATCGGTGCCGGCGGGTTTCATCTTCGGGGTCATCAAGAAGTTCGG
>JANPDB010000451.1:0-1746 GCA_031431255.1 Acidimicrobiia bacterium
CTCGGACGTAGGGTCTCGATCACTCACGGCCCCAGTCTGCTGTGCGCCGGCCCGGGTCGTTTTCGGCGCCGCTTCGCGCGTCATCCCTCGTCAAAACCGATGTCGAACGTGCCGCCGGTCCGCCAGTAAAAGCCGTCTCGACGATCGAGAAAGTCCTCATCGACGAGGTACCGGCGAAGGGCCGCCCAGTCCGAGTTGAACTGACCGAGGATGAGATTGACGCGCCCCTCGGAGTAGAGCTGGCCGGGAAGGAAGCGCTGGGAGAGGATGTCGAGCAGCACGAGACGCTTCGCGCGCTGCATCGGAATCTGGGTAAGCCCGCCGTGCTCGTCGAAGAACGGCCGCATCGTGGCGATCTGCTCGGTCCCGAGTCCGAGTCCGACCAATGCGGCGTCGATCCGATCGCGACGGGCTGCCGCGAGGTGACGCAGTTCGTCGTGTTCAGCCGGTGTCAGACGATGGGGTGAGGACTCTGCCACGACGCCGATCTTTGCGGTGTTCTCGTCAGATCTTGGCCACGATAACCGCAACCTTGGCAGCCTTTGCGAGTGCGGAGATGTCGTCGGGGTCGGAGGTCAGAATCACATCGCCGCGTCGGGCCAGCGCAACCACAAAGCCGTCGACGACATCGTGAGTCGACGTGGCGGCCAAGAGCTCTCCGCATCGACGCGCCAAGTTGTCGTCGGGGGCGACGACCTCGACACCTTGCAAGACTCGGGCCAGATTGGCCTGCGTCCGTCCGTTGCGCCAGACCTGGGCGACGACCGGCGAAGCGGTCACCAGCTCGACTCGCCGATGGTGGGTGGATCGCAGCAGCGTCATCACCGACGCATCAGATCGATCGACGGCGATCAATGCGCCCGCGTCAAGGATCACTCGCAAATCAAGCGGCCGAACGTGACTTGGCGTTTGACCGGGTCACCTTGGAGGATGCCGTTCGCTTGGTGCTACTCGTGCGCCGAGCTTCGGCCGCCGCCGACTTCCTTTCGAGTCGCTCTGCACGGTCGAACAACTCGTCGGCTTCAGCGAGTTGCTTTTGCGTCGGTGAACCGTGCGTGCGTTCGAACTCGTCGAGAAACGCCCCCAACGCCATGTGCCGCACCTCGCGTTCGATTGCCCGTGCGACGATGGTCGACACGGCTAGACCTTCCCGTTCGGCGCAGGCTCGCAACGCCTCGCCGAGATGCGCTGGGACGGTCACGCTCAGACGATCGACTGCCATCACATCAGCATAGGACATACTGAAGTATGCGAACGTCGCCCTGGCGATCCAGCGCTGCGTCAGATCCCCTTCGCTCTGTTTGGTGGTTGTGGTGGTGGTTGCGCCACGCTGCGTCAGATCCCCTTCGCTCTGTTTGGTGGTTGTGGTGGTGGTTGCGCCACGCTGCGTCAGATCCCCTTCGCCATGTTGGCGAACTTCGTGTAGTGGTCGAGGAAGGCGAGGCGTGAAGTGCCGACGGGGCCGGCGCGGTGCTTGCCGATGATGACCTCGGCGGTGCCGCGGTCGGGGCTCTCGGAGTTGTAGATCTCGTCGCGGTACAGGAACATCACGACGTCGGCGTCCTGCTCGAGTGCGCCGGACTCGCGAAGATCGGAGAGCATCGGGCGCTTGTCGGCCCGCTGCTCCAATGCTCGGGAGAGCTGGGAGAGGGCGACCACGGGGACTTCGAGTTCACGGGCGAGGATCTTGAGACCGCGGCTGATCTCGGAGATCTCCACCTGACGGTTCTCGACGCTGGCCTTGCC
>JANPDB010000452.1:0-2152 GCA_031431255.1 Acidimicrobiia bacterium
CGAATCGGAGTGAGCGGGAGCTCGCCGTTGAGGACGGCGAGGCAGTTGCGAACGGCCAGCACCGCCATCGCGGTTCGGGTCTCGACGGTGGCCGAACCGAGGTGGGGAAGGAGCACCACGTCCTCCCGCGCTACGAGCCCGGGGTGCACGGACGGTTCCTGTTCGAACACATCGAGCCCGGCGCCGGCGATGATCCTCCGCTCGAGCGCGTCGACGAGAGCGGCTTCGTCGACGATCGGACCTCGGGCGGTGTTCACGAGGAACGCATCGGGCCGCATCCGTGCCAGGAGGTCGGCGCCGAAGAGGTGATGCGTGTCCGGGGAGTACGGGCAGTGGATCGACACGACTTCGCTCGTCGACACGAGCTCGTCGAGCGAGACGAACGAAGCGCCGAGCGCGGCCGCAACGTCGGGGTCGACCCGACGACGGTTGCTGTACGCGATCGTCATCCCGCACGCCCGGGCCCGCCGCGCCAGCGCCTGGCCGATCGCTCCCATGCCAACGATGCCGAGGCGTTTGCCGGCGATGCCCGTGCCGAGATGGAACGCCATCGCCCACTTCCACGGTTCACCCGAGCGGATGATCCGTTCGCCTTCACCAAGGCGACGCGTCGTCATCAGGATCAGGGCGAGGGCGATGTCGGCAGTGGCATCGGTGAGGACACCCGGCGTATTGGTCGCTACGGCTCCATGTCCGTGGATCGCCGGCACATCGAGGTTGTTGTAGCCGACGGCGACGTTGGCCACCACGCAGAGCTGTGGTCCGGACGCGTGCAACACCTCGGCGTCGACCCGTTCCGTAAGCAGACATACGATGCCGTGACAGCCGCGGGCACGAGCCAGTAGTTCGGCGCGTGGCATCGGATCGTTGCCGTCCCAAGCGTCCACGACAACGCTCTTGCCGTCGACCGTTCCCTCGCGCAGCAGGGCGAGCGCGGGCCCGGGAATGGGCCCGGTGACGAGGACGCGGTGTGCGCTGGTCATCGCCCCGTCCCGCCGAGGCTGAACGCTGCGCTGCGATCGTGATCCGAAGCGGAGATCTGCATGCCACGAGCTTGGACCAAGGCATCGGGTGGGCTCGGTCATTGCCCAGACGTCGACGAGAATGGGCAGATGCCCCTGCATTGCATTGACGGCACCGACATCTGGTTCGAGGTGCACGGCGACCCAGGCCTTGCTCCGGCCGTGGTGATGGGTGGTGGGGGAACGTTTGCCCACGGCGCGATTGCCGAGGTGTCGCAGGCGGTACGCGACCGGTGCCAGGTGCTGGTGTGGGATTACCCCGGGATCGGCGACTCGGGCTTCGATGGGGCGCACCAGCCGTCGACGCGTCGATACGCCCAGATCACCGCGACGCTTTGCGATCATGTCGGCTGGTCGTCGGTGCATCTGATCGGGATCGTCGGCATGGGTGCGTGCATCGCCCAGGAGGTGGCGATCGCCCGACCCGATCTCGCCCGCAGCCTGTTCATGACCGGTTGCTGGGCCCGGCCCGACGCCCGTCTCACCGACGTACTCGTGCTGTTCCGTGAGGTGCACCGTCAGCTTGGGTTCGAGGCGTTTCAGACGATGGCGGCGAGTCTGTCGTTCGACCCCGCGTTCTACGACGCCAACCGCAGCCGGCTCCTCGGGGCGAAGGGCGCCTGGGGTGAGCTGCGCGGTCGCCTCCCGGCCCATGAGCGACTGGTGCAGGCCTGTCTCGATCACGACGTGCTCAGCCGGCTGGGACAGATCCGTTGCCCGACGCACCTCGTGCATGCCGGCGCCGACGCCATCACACCGCCGTCGAACACACTCTCGCTCGAACACGGGATCCCCGGTGCCACGGGCGAGCTGTGGGCGGACCTCCCACACGCGATCGCCGGCAAGGAAACCAAGCTCCGCTTCGACAGGATCATCGGGGCGTTCCTCGACCGCCACTGACGCGTTCGGCCGGGTGAAAATGACACCTCGTGGGCCAGCTGGCTCGCTTGGGCCGGGAGGGATTGGATTTCCTCGCCGATCCCGGCCCAAGCTGGAGTCGTCGGTACAGCCTACGAAAACGCAGTGACCGGGCGGCCGACGGGGTGGCCGTCGACCTCGATGTCGACCTTCTCGTTGTAGAAGCTGACGAGCCCGGCGATCTTGAACGCTTCCGGGATGGGATCTCGGTA
>JANPDB010000453.1:0-2321 GCA_031431255.1 Acidimicrobiia bacterium
AGCGAGCAATGTCTGGGCCGTGGTCGGTACTTGCTGAGACAACACCGCAGAATCGGAAAGATTGCAACTGGAGGGCCAGTTGCGGCCAACAAGCGCGGAGCTGATGATCGCTGGGCGTGCAAGGCTGAACCCGTCGAATCGTACCGAGTCCAGGTCAGTTGTCTGAAGGGTCGTCACGCGGAACGCAGTTCCGGTTACGGTGCCAGCGATCCTCGCTATGACCGTGCTGCGTCTGCCCCGCTTCGTAACCTCAAGGTCTGACGGATCAAGGTTCGCCCACGAAAAGCCAGTCACTCTCGCCGTTTCCCGGCAATCCGGTGGCACTATGGAGTACAAGCTGACGACGTGCGGCTCTGGGTCGCGTGCGGCAACTTGAGTCAATGGAGTCAAAACCGTGTGGCCACGTGCCTCGCAGACGATACCGAATGTCTCGAACTTCTTTGCCCGTGCCGCTGCATTGGCGTATGACGCCCCGAGGGCGCCACAGGCCGTAGCGGTCCCAATCGAGATTGCAACGGACAGCAAGACAGTGATGTCTTTGTGGACTCGTTTCACAATCATCCTTTGAAACTCGGCATTCGAGGGTTGAAAGCGCTTTCGACCGTCTTCGAGCATCCGAGGACCCCGCTGCATTGCGTTTACCCGACCATGAGGGGCTGAAACATCAGGCTCCGCTCTCCATACAGGGCCGAAGCGATGAGGAGGATCGCGCGTGTCGCACCGGTCGGCCTCGAAGACGATCCGGTGCGGACGCCACCGACACCGGCTCGCGGCACACAAGTCAATCGGCGATCTGGTCGGCGGCAACAGCGCATTACTTGGCTCCGCTGATCTGATTCTCGGCGCCACAGTCAACCGCCACGCTGCGCCTCCTCGACCAGCGCAACACAGCACCCCCGCCCGAGCTGAGTGCCCACACCGCCAACTGAGCGTCACTGCGGAGAGCGTCGGCTCACGCGCGCCGGCGTTCGAGCTCGGGTTGCAGCCTGATCAGTTCTTCTGGGTTTTCGTCGGGACGACGGTCCTCGGCGCGGGTGCTCCTTGGATGGCGCAGGCAAGCCTCATCCGGTAGATGTCGACCCGCGCCCGAAGCGTGCGCCGGTAAAGGTCTGGGAACGTGTCGCTGTTCACGTCGGTGGTCGAGATGGCCACGAGTTCGCGCAGCGCATCTTTTGCGGTCTCCGCAAAGCGTGTGGCGCCGGCAGCTGTGGCGGTGGCCACGACTGCCTGGTAGCTGGCAAGCACCGATGGGGCGCTGATCGACCCGAGGCGGTTCTCCTCGCGCCTGTATTCGTCGAGAAGTCGGCAGATGTTCTCGACGTCCTTCGCACCGGCCAGCATGTCGTCGCCGTCGTCGTGACCGTCGCCGCTGCCCCGGACTACGAAGTACGCAACACCGACCAGGACGACAACAGCGATGCCGAGAACGAAAGCGCCCCGTCTACCCATCGATGCCTTCACCTCCCTCGCCTACCCAGTGAGAACCGGTTCAAACCCTGCGAGCTGTCCCGACGCAGGAGGCGAGCGGGAATGGCAACGATTCACGGCCAGAATACGAACGATTTCGACACCCTGGCAGGACCTTTCCAGGTTGCTGTTCTCCACGTAACCGCGGCACATCTACCCATATGCCGCGCGAAGAACTGTGCTTCGGCTCTGCGCAATCGGCGTTCTGCTTGTATCTGGGAGTATCTCGATTCCGAAGTGCGTGCGAGTCAGCTCCGTGTTCGGAACATTCGTAAAGAACGTTTCACGGGCTATCGATCTTGGTGCGTTCAAGACGCCAAGACGGAAGGACGCCCGAGTATCCGTTCGCCGTTCACCCGATCGCTTGCGATGGATAGAAAGTCGGGAGCGTCCGCTTCCTACTCGTGGCTCGGCGTCGAAAGTTCGTCGAGTAGACCGAGTACCCGGGTGAGGCCTTCCTTCGCTGCGTCCAAGTCGCCGAACTGTCCGGCGACGGCCATCTCTGCCCGCGGGCGGGCGAAGTCGTCGAGCCATGGTTCGGTGCGCGGCGAGACACTGTCCTGTCGGACGATTCTTCCGGTTGCCGTCTCCACGATGACGCGTTGGTTCGACGCCCACCGCAGCAGTTCGTTGGCCCACGTCTCGAAACCGTCGATCTCGCCCATGACGACGTCGACCATGAGTTGCGACGGCAGACCGTCGGGTGCGTCGGAAGTGACCACGACGGCCGCCGAGTCACCCCACGAGGGCGTGAACCACCAGCCGATGGGTACCTCGAAGGCGCGGGAGAGCGCGACGAGTTCGTCGGCGGTGAATTGGCGGATGCGTTTGCCGTCGACGCTTCGTTCGACGAT
>JANPDB010000454.1:0-6657 GCA_031431255.1 Acidimicrobiia bacterium
TTCTGGAGCCGTGGATCTTCGAGGCAGCTCTCCACCATGCAGTACACGTTGTGCCCGTCGGGGCAGTAGCCGTGGACGTTCGGATGGTTCTTCTTGCAGCAGTCACAGATCTTCTTCAGGCCGCCGTTGGTGCAGCACCCCGGACTGGCGTACCAGCACCAACCCCAAACAACGTCGGGTCCGACGCAGTCATAGGTCGGGCACCTCGGAGACACGCCTGACTGCCCGCAGGCCCGCGCCTCGGCGCGAGTGGCGAACACGGAAGCCAGCGTGGCGCCGCCGGCGACGACAACGGCGGCCTTTCCCGTGATGGCGATGAAGGTGCGCCTGCTCGTCCGCGATGCCATCCACCGGGATGCGCCTTCGACGAGGCGGTCGAGGGTGCTCACGACGGTCCCACATTCGTCGTGATCAACGTCAGTTTGCGAGCAGTGAAGCGCTGCGGAGCGACGTAAGGCCGAACAAGGATGCTCATCGGCCGCGTCCGACACCCGAGGACACGAGCCGGGCTTCGCGGACCAGTTCTTCGATCTGCTCGAGTGAGTTCGCGACCCCGCGGCCGCGGACCGTGCCGGTCGCGTCGACGGCAACGACGTACGGCGTGGACCGCACCGCCATCGCAGCGAACACCCCTGCTTCGGCCTCAAGGTCGACCGTCTGCACACGAAGTTCCCGATACTGGCGTCGGAACGCGTCGAGCGAAGGCTTGAGCTCTCGGCACAGCACGCAGGTCGGCGAGGTGAAGAGCAGGACCGTGAGCGTGCTGACCGACCAGTCGATGCCGACGCCGGGGGCTGGGGCGTCGAGCGCAGGACCCTCGGACGCGAAATGCACTCCCATCGGCGCGAGCCGCTGGTGCAGGACCCCGATTTGGCGCAGCAGGGCGACCACCGCCAAGGCGAGAACCGCTACGACGAGCCAGAGCGCGAAAAAAGCGACGAGCCAAGGGCCGTTCATCTCACGCCTCCGACCGGGGGCTGGGAAACACGGAACCGGTGACGAGCCGTAGTTCGGCCAAGGCGTGCACAAGGAGGCCGCCGCAGACCACGCCGAGGCCGACCGTGAGACTCGCCAACAGTTGGACGGCGTCGATCGTCAGGACGGAGGGGGCCGGCCAGGCGAGAAGCGAGGCGGCGATCAGCGCGACGTTGCGCATCAGCGACACCGAAGTCACCGGTGCCGAGGATCCCGCCCCGAAACATCCGCACCGAACGGTCCGTCCCGTGGCGAGGACGCGGCGGAGCAGCACCGTGAAGAGTACGAGCAGGCCTACCGCTGCAGCGGCCCCCACTCTCGGAACGAGGAGCAGCAGCGTGACTACGACGAGCTCGACAGGGGCGATGACCAAGGCGAGCGACCCGGGCACCCCGAGGGCAACCGTGGCTTCTCGGACCGCCGCCGGCGAGCGGAGCTTGGCGGCCGCGGCAACAACGAAGACGCCCGCGACGGCGAAAGCACATGCCAAGGAAAGCGTGGACAAGGAGACAGCCGTCAGTCGAGGAGGGAAAGTGCTTGTTTGGGACACATGCGGACAGCGGTCTCGACAGCAACGCGTCGGTCGGCTGACGGCTCCTCGTCCAGTACGACGAGTTCATCGTTGTCGTCGATCTCGAAGATGTCGGGGGCATGGCCGACGCAGAGTCCGTTGCTTTCACACTTGAGACGGTCGACCACGATTCGCACCATCTCATTCTGTCCGAACCCCGGAGCTACCCCGAGCATCGTCGTCCGCCAGGTGGCCGCCAGCCGGTTGTGACTCCAGGCTCATCCTTCCCTAGCTTGGCTTCATGACCTTTCGTGACGTTCTGGCGATCGACGACATCAACTTGTCGGAGCTTGAGTTCTGGACTCGCCCCCTGGCCGAACGCGAAGGAGCGTTTCACCGTTTGCGCACCGAGCGCCCGCTGGCCTTCTTCGCCGAGCCCGATCCGCAGAGCGACCTCTTCCCGGTCGGGCCCGGCTACTACGCGGTAACGAAGTACGACGACATCCTCGAGGTGTCGAAGAACCCCGAGCTGTACTGCTCCGGACGCGGCGCTACTTCGATCTTCGACCTGCCCGATTTCATGAACGATTTCTTCGGCTCGATGATCAACATGGACGATCCCCGTCATGCACGCCTCCGCAAGATCGTCTCCGCTGCGTTCTCGCCGAAGATGCTCAAGGCCATCGAGGATCAAGTTGTCATCGCCGCACGCGAGATCGTCGATGGCGTGCTGCGCAAGGGCGGCGGCGATTTCGTCACCGACGTTGCTGCCCGCCTCCCGCTCAAGGTCATCTGCGACATGATGGGAATACCCGAATCCGAGTACGAGACGGTGTTCTCACGGTCGAACATCATCCTCGGGGCGGCCGACGCCGAATACGTTCCTCAAGGTAGCGCCGAGCTCCGCGTCAACGCGTTGCTCACGGCCGGAGGCGACCTTCACAAACTTGTGTCCGACCTCGGAGCCGCCCGCCGAGCCGATCCGACAGACGACCTGACGAGCGCGCTCGTGAACACCGAAGTCGACGGCGAACGCCTCAGCGACAGCGAACTGGGATCGTTCTTCATCCTGCTCGTCGTCGCCGGAAACGAGACCACCCGCAACGCCATCGCCCACGGACTCGACCTGTTCACAAAGAACCCCGATCAGCGTGAATTCGTGGCCGCAGACATCGCCACGCGCATGCCGGGTGCCGTGGAGGAGATCGTTCGCGTGGCATCGCCGGTCGTCTGGATGCGACGCACTTCGACAAGGTCAGGAAGTCTGCGTGGCGTCGACTTCGCCGAGGGCTCGAAGTTCATCCTCTACTACTGGTCGGCCAACCGCGACACCGACGTGTTCACCGATCCGTATCGCTTCGATGTTTCGCGCTCCCCCAATCCCCACGTCGGCTTCGGCGGACCCGGACCGCACTTCTGCCTGGGCGCCCACCTCGCGCGCCGCGAAATCGGCGTGATGTGGAAGGAACTACTCTCCCGCGCCCCGCAGGTTCAGGCCACCGCCGAGCCCGACCGTTTGACCTCGTCGTTCATCAACGGCATCAAGCACCTCGAGTTCACCGTCTGACGAATACCGGGTACGACTGCGATGAGGCTGAAGGCAACAGATTCAAGCTCTACTACGAAGTCCGAATCCCCCAGAAGGACGGGACTGTTCGCCTTTTCGAGATCCGATCGTGCCCCTGACACTCAGGAGGGTCCGCCCTGGGCGCGGCGGAGCTCGGCGTAACGGAGAACGGCGCGGTCGACCGCTTTGTCGATGGCCTTCTCCAGTTCGTCGGTCGTCACGACGTCGGAGAGAGAGAGTCGGATCGACACGAGCTCGCGTGCGAGGAACTCGGTATCGGCTTGAGTTCGGGACGCGGTGTCGCGGTCGCGCTCGGTGCTCACTCGATCGCGATCGGCCTGCCGGTTCTGGGCGAGCAGGATGAGCGGTGCCGCGTATGCGGCCTGCAAGGAGAGGATGAGGGTGAGGAACTGGAACGGATACTCGTCAAAACGGTTCGCTTCGGGAAAGACCGTGTTGAAGATCACCCAGAGGGCGATGAAGGCTGACTGATAGACGAGGAATCGTGCGGTCCCGATGAAGCGGGCGATACCTTCGGAGAAGTTGCCGAACGCCTCGGGGTCGTAGTGGACGCCAAGGCGAAGCCCGCGACGACGCGGCTGCGACAGATCAAGAGGCGTGCGCCGTCCGAAGAGCCCCGGCCCTTCGTTGCGCGGCACTCGGCCCTTGCGACCGCGCGTCATCGGCGCCTCCAACCGTCGGGCAGGAGATGGTCGAGCACGTCGTCGACGGAGACCGCTCCGAGGAGACGGCCCTGGGCGTCGCAGACCGGCACGGCCACGACGTCGTACGACGCCAGTCGACGGGCGATCTGCGCAGTTGCGAGGTCCGGCGCGACGAACTCTGGTTGAGCGTCGAGACAGCGGCCGAGCGACGTGGACGGCGGCTCGCGCAACAGCCGCTGGTAGCCGACCGGACCCAGGTATCGCCCGGTGGGCGTCTCGTAGGGTGCTTCGCAGACGAACACGTGGGCTGCCTCGGCCGCCGGCAGGTCCGGGTTGCGGATTCGCGCGAGCGCCTCGGCGACGGTTGCGTCCGCGCCGAAGATGAGAGGGTCAGGATTCATCAGACCGCCGGCGGTATCAGGAAGATAGGCGAGCAGTCGACGCATCTCCTCCGATTCCTCGGGGTCCATGTCGGCCAGGACCTCTTCGCGTTTGGCGGGTTCGAGTTCCGCCAGAACGTCGACCGCATCGTCGATGTCCATCTCTTCGAGCACGTCGGCCGCCCGCTCGGTGTCGAGATGCTCGATCATCGCCGCAGCCTCGTCTTCTGGGAGCTCGACGAGCAGGTCGGCGAGGTCCTCGTCGTTCATCGCGTCGGCGACGGCGTGACGCTCGCTCTCCTCGAGAGCGGCGATCTGGGTGGCGGCGTCGGCAGGGTGCATCTCGCGCAGTTCGGACACCTGTTGGGTGACGAGGTTCGCACCGCCGAAGAACTCACGCAGCATCTCCCAGCCGACCAGCCGACCGGTGCGACGGCGCCGGAGCACTCCGGTTGCCGAGAGCGAAACGCCCGACACATCCCATGCGCGCGTACCATTTGGCGAAGGACTCAGCGCGAGGTCGTTGACGATCTCCCGGTCGACTCGACGATCGAGGATGTCGGCGACGACGAGCTTCTCGCCGTCGCGGAGTTTGAAACGGCGGAGGTCGACCGTGCCGGAGTGCAGGCGTACGCCTCCGGAATCGATCTCGGCGACGCGGTTGGCGTTGACGAAGATCTGCCGCCGCTGGACCACGGCCACGAGGCCGAGCACCGGGGGCGGTGTGTCGGAGGCGGGGTAGCCGAGCACGACATCGACGAGCCGGCCGACGGGCGCTCCATCACTCGTCAGGATCTCCAACCCGATCAATCGGGAAACAAAGACCGGTGCACCGCTCACGCACCGAACCTACTCGCCGACAACGGCCATCCCCGTGCCGAAACCGTTGGATCAGGTGGGCGAGAGGCTGCCCCTGCTACCTGGCGCTGCGCCGCTCGCTGCGCTCGACTGCTCGCAACACGGGCCCCACACGACAGCAGAAAGGTTACCCCTAACAACTGGGGCAGAACACCTCCGAAGGCCGTTCGGAGGTGTTCTGCCGCACGTTGCGGCTCGTCGGGACCGGGCGTTGAGACACCCGGGTCAGCCAACGACGCCTGGACCCGCGGAACCGCCTCGTTGCTGCGGCTGCCTCCTCTTTTGCGCGAGCCGACGAACGAAGCGCATCGAGCTGGGCGTTTGCGAGGACGAGAGCGTCGGTGGAGTGGAGGGTGTTCATGATCGTGTTCCTTGGTTTTCGATGCGATGCCAGTCGCCCGGCTCGCGTGTGTCTGCTCCGAAGCGGAGCGAAGCGATTTCGAAGGCCACGACGACGAGCGTGGCAAGTGCGATTCCCATGATGATCTCGTTTCGTGATGAACTGTGCGAACATCATCGCAATTGTCCATTGATCTGTCCAACGAATAAGATTGCTGATCATCATGAAGGATTTCGCTGAACCCTGGAGCCTCGACACTCGGCACATGGCGGCCCTTGCCGCGATCGCCCGGACGCGATCCGTGAGTCGAGCCGCTGACGAACTCGGCTACGGGCAGAGCGCCGTGTCCCAGCAGCTTGCTGCCCTGGAACGCATCGTCGGGCACCGACTCGTCGACCGCGGCACCGGTCCCAGGCCGGTGACGCTGACCGCCGCCGGCGAAACGCTGCTCGGCCACACCAAATGGGTGCTCGACCGCCTCGAGGTGGCCCGTCGGGATCTCGAGCGGCTTTCCGCCGGCCAGGTCGGAAGCATCGCCATCGGCACCTTTCAATCCGCGGGCGCCCGGCTCCTCCCCCAGGTCCTCGCAGCGTTCCGAGCCGACTGGCCCGAGCTTCGCGTGTCGATCCACAACGAGACGGCAGACGGCGAGCTGCCGGAGCTGATCCGGTCTGGAGCAGTCGACGCAGCATTCATCGCAGAGGGTTCCCTCGGGGATGACTTCGAGCAGATGGAACTGATGACCGACCGTTACGTCGCACTCGTTCCCCCGGGGCACCGCCTCGCCAACCGAGCGACAGTGTCGCTGTCGGACTTCGCCGGAGAGGACATGGTCGACGGCTCCCTCGGGGACACCTGCACGACGAAAGGAGCCCTTGCTCTGCGAGCCTCCGGCATCGACACCAACGTGGTCTTTCGGACGGAGGACAATCCAACGCGTCAGCGACTCGTCGACGCCGGGCTCGGCTGCGCGGTGCTTCCCGGACTCACCGTGGAGCCGGGGTTGCCCAACGGAGCGGTGATGATCCCGATCGTCGAGGATCTTGCTCGGGTGATCAATCTCGCCTGGTCCGCCGAGCGAACCCGTTCGTTCGCGCTCGACCGGTTCATCGAGACGGCCAGGAGGGTTGTGCCGAGGATCGCCGCCGATCCCTCGTCGAGCCGGTCGAACGCGAGTTCGCGACGACCCACGCACGCTCGAGCGAAGCGCAAGAGCTGACGCGTTTCTCGGTCAGCGAGCGCCGATGAATCTGGCGGAAGGGGTGGGATTTGAACCCACGGGGCTCATCACCCGGCAGTTTTCAAGACTGCTACATTCGGCCGCTCTGTCACCCTTCCAGGGGTTCCAAGTGTAGGACCTC
>JANPDB010000455.1:0-1690 GCA_031431255.1 Acidimicrobiia bacterium
CGGGTAGTTGTTGAACAGCACCCGGCCCGGTTGCCGGGGCACGACGAGTCCGAATCGGCCGAACCACTCCCCCCACGACATCCACGGCCGGTCGCCGTCGTCCATGTGGAGGAGCGGCACGTCGAGCAGGCGTTCCGGGGCGGAGGAGGCGCCGAGCGAACCGGCGCCGGCGACAGCCGGGGCGGCAACGGGGAACACCGTCTCGGGAAACAAGAGTTCGCAGTCGACCGCGGGAAACGACCCGTCACCCACTTGGATCGCCGCGTCGAACGAGCCGCCGGCGAGGTCGGCTTCGCGGTCGAAGAGCCAGAGGCGCAGTTCCCTGCCGCCGAGCGCTTCCTGCACGCGGTCGAGGCGCGGAACCAGCCACTGCTGGGCGAAGCCGGGATTGCAGGCGAGCACGAATACCTCGGCCCGCTGGCCGAGCCCGGCGAGCGCACCTTCGATCCCGGAGAAGGCCCGGGAGACCTCCATCAGGAGGGTTCGCCCCGCATCGGTCAAACCACTGCGGTTCGACGTGCGGTGGAAGAGGGCGGTGTTCACGGCCGACTCGAGCGAACGAATCTGGCGGGTCACCGCAGGCTGGGTCATCCCCAGCTCACGGGCCGCCGCGGTGAAGCTCCCCAACCGGGCGGCCGCCTCGAATACGGCGAGGCGCTGCAAACGCCCCACGCGCCGGATCAGCTCACGCACCGCTCACCATGACACCAGGTTATGCCAGGGGCAGCGTTTCGGCCACTGTTCAGGAGCCGGTTTTCCGGGCACCATGTCCGGATGACCACTGTCGGATTCATCGGCCTCGGCAACCTGGGCCGACACCTCGCGGCAAGCCTGCTCCGCTCCGGGCACCAGGTAACCATCAACGACCTCAACCAGGCCCTCGGTGACGGACTCGTCGAGGCCGGCGCGATCTGGGCGGCCAGCGCCGCCGACGTCGCCCGCGCATCTGAAGTCGTGTTCACCTGCCTTCCCTCCCCTGCGGTCGTGAACGCCGTCGTGAGCGGACCCCGAGGGGTGTTCGAGGGATTCGCCGGAGCCGGCGGAACCTGGATCGACATGTCGACCAACGACCGCAGCGAGACGCTCCGCCTGGCCGCTCTCGGGGCCGCCCAGGGAATCGCCGTGCTGGAGGCACCGGTCACGGGTGGCGTCCACAAGGCCGCAGCAGGCGAGATCACCGTCCTTGTCGGCGGACCGGAGGCCCTGTTCAAAGAGCACCGGGACCTGCTCAGTGCCGTGGGCAGCCCAGTGCTCTACATGGGCGAGCTCGGCAGCGCGGCGATCATCAAGGTCATCACGAACATGCTCGCCTTCATCAACCTCGTCTCCGTCGGCGAAGCGCTGATGCTGGCCAAGCGGGGCGGACTCGACCTGGCCAAGTCGTTCGAGGCGATCAAGGAGAGCTCCGGCAACAGCTTCGTCCACGAGACGGAAGGCCAGGTGATCCTCAACGGCAGCTACAACATCAACTTCACCATGGACCTCGCGTGCAAGGACCTGGGGTTCGCCACGATGTTCGGACGCGAGTTCGGCGTTCCGCTCGAGCTCGCCGGGCTGACCGAGCAGACGTTCATCCGCGCCCGGTCGCAGTACGGGGGCAACGCCTGGTCGTCACAGGTGGTCAAGCTCCTCGAGGATGCCCTCGGCACCGACCTCCGCGCCCCCGGCTTTCCCGCCGAGCTCTGACAGG
>JANPDB010000456.1:0-4215 GCA_031431255.1 Acidimicrobiia bacterium
CCAGCGTTTCTGCCTAGTCGGTCAGCTGTCGTCGCCTGGAGCGATGATGCCGTGCTCGTAGGCGAAGATCACGGCTTGCACACGGTCGCGTAGGGAGAGCTTCGACAACACGTTCGACACGTGCGTCTTCACGGTCGCTTCACCCAGGTAGAGCTCGACGGCGATTGCCGCATTCGACTTGCCGCGGGCGAGGCCGAGAAAGACCTCTCGCTCACGGTCGCTCAGGTGGGCCAACGGGTCCGGCCCCGATGACGCCAGGCCGCGGATGCCTACCTGAGCGATGACGCGGCGAGTGACCGCCGTCGAGGATCGGCATCTGCACGTCCATCAGGATCACATCGGGTCTCGCCGCTCGCGCCTGCAGAATCGCCGCCTTGCCGTCGCCGGCCTCGGCCACGACGACGATGTCATCGGTCGATTCGAGGATCATGCGGATGCCCGCTCGTATCATCGCCTGATCGTCGACCAGGAGTACCCGCGTCATGCGGATACTCTTGTCGCGTTCACGAGCTCGACCGGAAAGGCGGCGGCGACCGTGAACTGGGTCGGCGACGGTGTGATGGCAACGGTCCCACCGTGGAAGGCGACGCGCTCCCTGATGCCGAGCAGACCGTGGCCCTTCGTGTTCGGCCCCGAAGGCGACACGGGTGATCCGTGATCCACGACGCTCACTCGAAGCATGGTGCCGACGAGCGAGACATCGACGTCGATCGGTGCGACGCTCGAATGCTTCACTGCGTTCGTGAGTGCTTCCTGCACGATCCGATAGGTCGTCAGTTGGACACTTGACGGTAGAGCCACCGTCTCCGGGAGGGTGAGGCTCAGCCGGATCTGCCGCCCGGTGCGTTCGACGTCGGCGATGAGCTTGGTGAGATCGTCGAGGGTGGGTTGCGGCGCCGTGGTCTCGGGTTCATCCTGGCGGAGGAAGCCGAGCAGCCGATGCAACTCGAAGACGGCCTGGCGGCTCGAACGCTCCACCTCGCTCAGGGCCGCCTCCGCCTTCTGCGGCTCCTGGCGAAGGGCCATGCGTGCCGCACCAGCCTGCACGCCCATAAGCGACACATGGTGGGCAACCACATCGTGGAGTTCCCGGGAGATACGAACGCGTTCCTCGACGACAGCTCGGCGTTCGTTCTCGGCCCGTTCACGGACGAGTTCGGCGTGGCGTTCACTGAGCTGTTGGTCATTCTCCCGGCGGAGTCGGACGAGATCGCCGATGAACCACGCCGAGCCGACGAAGGCGAACACGAGAAGCACGCCGAGGGCGTTCGTCACGAACTCGTTGCCCGGCGGAGGCGCACCGGTCGTGGGATCGTTGGAGAAGGGACGCACGATCGTGTGGATCACCCACGAGGAGGAAGTTGCCGCCCACTCGAAACGTCGCCTGGTGCTCGTCGATGGCCAGATCGTCGTCGACGAGCGGGCCGCCGGGGTCGGGGATCCCCCGCCTCTCTATCGTCCCCGCAACGAGTCCAGCATCGAGCAGGTGGCGTCATGATCACCGAGAACCTGCGGATTTCCTTCGGCGCGTTGGCGGCGAACAAGCTGCGAACCGTGCTCTCGGTGCTCGGCATCATGATCGGCGTGATGTCGGTCGTGCTGCTCCTGGCCATGGGCTCCGGGGCGCAGGCCTTCATCAAGAAACAGATCGACGCGTTCGGCACGAACACCGTGTTTCTGTTCCCGAAGACCGGCACGGCCGGCGGCGGAACGCTCAGCCGGATTCCTCAGATCACCGCAGTCGATGTAGCCGCGGTGATGGAGTCCTCCACGGCGATCGACCTCGCCGCACCCGAGGTCTACATGCCGCTTCCGTTCGTGTCGGCGGGGTCACGCACACTGACCCCGCGCTATGTCGTGGGCGTCGATCAGAACTGGGCTGCCGTCAGCAATCGTCGGACGCAGGCCGGTGTGTTGGTGTCCGCGAACGCCGTCGCTCGTCGGGCCAAGGTGGCGGTGATCGGTGAAACGGTGGCGAAGCGCGTCTATGGCTCGAAGGACGTCGTCGGGAAGCAGATTCGAATCGCCGGTCAGGACTTCGAGATCGTCGGTCTCTATCAGCGGCTCGGTGCGGGCATCGACGGTGACAACGACTCCGTCGTGCACATCCCGATCTCCACCATGCAAACCTCGGTCACCGGCTCGACCACCTATGACTCGGTGAACCTGCGTTCCCGGCCGGGACTCGCAGCAGGGGAGGCGGAGCGTCAAATCCGCCAGGCCATCGACCGGACGCATCGCATCACCGATCCCGACAAACGCGACTACGACGTGTTCGACGCCGCGCGTGTGCGGGAGACGTCCAGCTCGATCACCAACGCGCTCACCGCGCTGCTCGGTCTCATCGCCGGAATCTCGCTGCTCGTCGGTGGCATCGGCGTGATGAACATCATGCTGGTGACGGTGACGGAGCGGACCCGCGAGATCGGCATCCGAAAGGCTCTCGGGGCCAAGCGGGGCACGCTGCTCGTGCAGTTCCTCATCGAGTCGATCGTGCTCACTGGAATCGGCGGTGGCATTGGCCTGGCCATCGGCTCCGCGCTTGCTCAGATCAAGGTCGGCGACTTCTCGCCGCAGCTCCAGCCGTGGATGCTGCTCCTCGCCGGTGGTGTTTCCGTCGGTATCGGCGTGCTCTTCGGGGTCTACCCGGCGAATCGGGCGGCCAAGCTCCGACCGATCGACGCCCTCCGCTTCGAATGAGAACAGCGACCGGCCTCATCGTCCAAGGCGGCGTGGCGGGCCGGTTCGGGCACATTCGACGCAGCGGGTCGTGGTCGGCACGGCGAGTCGGCGTTCGTGGGGGATCGGCTCGGCGCATGCTTCGCAGAGGGCGGACTGTGGATCATCGAGCCGGGCTTCGGCCGCGTTCAGCTCGGCGATTGTCCGAAGGAAGCTGTGGCGTCGACCGGTCAACTGCGATCGTTCGTAGGCAATGGTGTGTCCCTCCGGGTCGTGTTCGTCGTCGGGAGGACTGGCGTCGGCGGCCTCCGTGAGGTCGTCGAAGTTCGCCGTCAGCGACTCGACGAGGGACTGGAGGCGACGTCGCTCGGCATGGATCTGATCGCGTACCTTCTCGCGTCCGGGGTCGGTGGGGTCCACGGGCCCATTGTCGCGGAACTCTCGCCTCCCGAATACCTCGACCGTGAGCCCTACTCCGCCCAGGCCTTCACCTGTTCGAAGATCTTCAGAGGTTCTTCGCCGACGACGTTGATGTTCAGGTAGCTCACACCGATCGACTTGTACACAGCAATACGTTCGCGTACGAAACCAGGATCGCCGGCAAGCGTCGCAAGGTCAACGTATTCGTCGGGGACCCGAGCGATTGCTTCTTCGCGCTTGCCGGAGAGGAAGAGGTCCTGGATGTCCTTCGCTTCCTGCTTCCACCCGTAGCGGTGGAACAGCTCGTTGTAGAAGTTCTTGTCGCGAGCGCCCATCCCGCCGACGTAGAACCCGACGAGTCCTCGAGTCCCTTCGCGGGCCTCGCGAACCTCAGGCCCGTTGCCGAGCGCCACCGTTCCGCCCGCCATGATCTGTAGCGGCGGCAGGTCCGGCGAACGCTTCGCGGCACCTGCTTTCAGTGCTTCTCCCCACACCTGCTCGAAACGATCGGGAACGAAGTGGATCGGCTGCCATCCGTGAGCAACTTCCGCGGCCAGCTCGACGTTCTTCGGGCCGATCGCGGCGATCCAGACCGGTATGTCCTGACGGAGTGGCTTGGCGGTGAGTTTCAGCGCCTTACCGAGCCCGGTTCCCTGGCCGGCCGGGAGCGGCAGCTGGATCGTCTTTCCGTCGTAGTTCAGCGGTTCTCGGGACCACACCTTGCGGCACACCTCGATGGTCTCGCGGGTTCGTTGCACCGGACGGTCGAAGGGCACGCCATGCCAGCCCTCGATGACTTGTGGCCCGGAAGAGCCGAGACCGAGGTGGAACCGTCCTCCCGAGAGCGCATCGATCGTGGCGGCGGTCTGGGCGATCAGCGCAGGGGAGCGCGAATAGATCGGGATGATGCCGGTCATCAACTCGAGGGTGGTGGTGACTCCTGCCAGGTAGGCGAGGGACGAGACCAGGTCGAATCCGTAGATCTCGCCCGACCAGACGAGGTCGACACCGGCCGATTCGAGGTCCTTGGCCTTTCGCGCATACCGAACCGGATCGCCGTCGAAGCCGAGCGTGGTGGAGATCTTCATCGCGCCACCGTAACGAACACGGGCTTCC
>JANPDB010000457.1:0-13171 GCA_031431255.1 Acidimicrobiia bacterium
TTCGTACCCTAAGGGGGTGTTACGGATGAACAGAATCACTGTTCTCGACCCGTCGCTCGATGCTCGCCTTCGCCGGCGGGCCCAGGAGATCACCGAGCAGGAGCTCACGATCTACCGCCAACGAACCAGTGCGTCACTGAAGGCCAACGAGCGTGCTCGGGTGTCCTTGCCAGGCGGTGTTCCATCGTCGTTCCAGGCCTACGATCCGCACCCCGTCGTCGCCTCCCACGCCTACGCCGGGCACCTCGTCGACCTCGACGGGAACGACTACGTCGACTTCAACATGGGCTACGGCGCGCTGTTCAGCGGCCACAGCCACCCGATCCTGGCTCAGGCCCTGCACGAGCAGATCGCCCGGGGCACGCTGTTCGTCACCCCCTGCACCGACAACGCCGAGGTGGCTGAGCTCCTCCGCGACCGGTTCAAGTTGCCGATGTGGCGCTTCACCAACTCCGGCACCGAAGCCACCCACGACGCCATCCGCGCCGCTCGGGCCTTCACCGGACGTGACCGCATCGTCAAGGTCGAGGGCGGCTACCACGGACATCACGACGAAGTCATGGTGTCGATGAAGCCCCCGCTCGACAAGGCCGGCCCGGCCGACCGGCCCACCCCGGTTGCTGCCACGAAGGGCCTTGCCCGGGGCGTGCTCCACGACGTCGGCGTGGTGCCCTACAACGACCCCGCCGCCTTGATCCGCGAACTCGCCCGGGGCGACGTCGCCTGCTTCATCGTCGAGCCGGCGATGGAGAACATCGGCATCTGCCTGCCCGACGACGGGTACCTCGCCGCGGTTCGCGAGATCACCAAGCGCTACGGCACCCTGCTCATCTTCGACGAAGTGAAGACGGGGATCACGGCGGGCTACGGCGGCGCGAGCGGTCACTTCGGGGTCACACCAGACCTCCTGTGCCTCGCCAAGTCGATCGGTGGGGGGCTCCCCGTCGGCGCCTTCGGCGGCCGTGCCGAGATCATGGCCGGAATCACCGACGGCTCCGTGCTGCACCTCGGCACCTTTAACGGCAACCCGCTGGTCATGGCCGCCTGCAAGGCCGTGCTGCGTGACATCTGCACCAAGAAGGCCATCAACGCCACGATTGCCGCCAACAACGCCATGGTCGACCGGTTCGACGCGATCATCGCCGAGCACGACCTTCCGGCCCACACCGTCCGCCTCGGCGCGAAGGGGTGCGTCACCTGGTCACGCACGCCCGTGCGCAACTACCGCGACTACAAGGGCACCGATTTCGTGCTCGCCTACGCCCAATGGGTCTGGGGGATCAACCGCGGTCTCCTGCTGCCCCCGGGTCTCGACGAGCAGTGGCTGGTCTCGATCCTGCACACCGACGCCGACCTGGCGCGCAACGTCGACGTGTTCGCGTCGTTCGCCGAAGCGCTCACCGCCTGACGCGCCGGCCTACCGCCGACGTCAACTGGGTCGGGATTTGTGCACTGGGTCGGCATCTGTGCGGATGCGCACCCTTCCCGACCCAGTGAACTGAGCCGACCCAGTGAACGTCAGCCGACCCAGTGAACGTCAGCCGACCCAGTGAATGTGAGCCGGCCCAGTGAACGTGAGCCGGCCCAGTGAACGTGAGCCGGCCCAGTGAACGTCAGCCGACCCGGGGTTCTCGCTTCGTCTGGGTCAGCTGGCGTCGTTGGGTCGGCATCTGTGCAGATACGCACCCTTTCCGACCCGGTGAACGTGAGCCGACCCAGTGAACGTGAGCTGACCCAGTGAGCGTGGGCCGACCCAGCGGTGGCTCGATTCCGAGCCACCGCCGGTAAGCTGGTTGCCATGTCGGGTGTAACGCTTCGTGTCTTCGGTGATCCAGTCCTCCGGCAGGTGGCTGACGACGTCATGAACGTCGACGGGGCACTCGTCGAGCTGACCAAGCAGATGGCCAAGACGATGTACGAGGCCCCCGGTCTCGGCATCGCCGCCCCCCAGGTCGGCGTGCGCAAGCGGCTGTTCGTCTACGACATGAACGACGGCGTCGGCGCCCAGACCATCGTGAACCCGGTCATCCGGGAGTCGAGCGGTGAGTGGAGCTATGACGAGGGGTGTCTCTCCGTCCCCGGCCTCTCGTGGGAGATCGTCCGTCCCCGGGTGATCCATCTCACGGGCTACGACCTCGACGGCAACGAGGTCGACATCGAAGCGACCGATCTGCTCAGCCGGCTGTACCAGCACGAGCTCGACCACCTCAACGGTGTGCTGCTCCTCGACCACCTTGCCGATGAACAGCGCGCCGAGGGGATGAAGATCCTTCGCACCCGCATCCTCGAACACGGTTCGGCCCACGATCCCGAGCGCGAGGTTCCGCGCGTTGCCGCCGAGCCGGTCACCAAGAAGCGCGGCCTGAGCCTTCCCGGCCTTCCCGGTCTGCGTTGACAGGTCGCGTCGAAGCGCCCGGCGGCGCGGATGCGGTGCTTGCGGCTCTCTTCGAGAGTCCGGCGGATTGCGAGATTCCGGTGCCGTCCTGGGATGCCAGTCGGGCGATGACGGTCCGCCGATGAAGCTCGTCTACCTCGGCTCGCCGGAGGCTGCCGTTCCACCGTTGCGGGCCCTGGTCGACGCCGGCCATGAGGTGATGCTCGTGGTGTCGCAGCCCGACCGACGACGCGGTCGTGGATCAGCGTTGTCGCCGTCGCCGGTGAAGGCGGCCGCGCTCGAACTCGGGCTACCGACCAGCGACAACGTCGACGACGTGTTCGAAGCTGCGGCCCGCGGCGCCGAGCTCGGTGTCGTCGTTGCCTACGGGAAGCTGATCCGTCCCCACTTACTACGCGCGCTTCCCTTCCTGAACATCCACTTCTCGCTGCTGCCGCGGTGGCGGGGCGCGGCACCTGTCGAACGGGCGCTGTTGGCCGGCGACGCGGAGACCGGCGTGTGCCTCATGGGGTTGGACGAAGGGCTCGACACCGGCCCCGTCTTCCGCCGCTTGGTCACGCCGATCGATCCCGACGAACCGGTCTCGGCTCTTCGTGATCGCCTCGTCGTCATCGGAACTGAGGTGTTGGTCGACGCGCTCCGAGACGCTTTCGCGTCCCTCGGCTCGCCGGAGCCGCAGTCCGGCGAAGTGACGCACGCGGCGAAGCTCGAGCCCGCTGAGTTCCGGATCGAGTGGACCCGTCCGACCGTCGAGCTGCACCGTCTGATCCGACTCGGCCTCGCCTGGACCACGTTCCGTGGCAAACGTCTCAAGGTGCTCGCCGCCTCACCGGTACCGGCCGGTTCTCCGCCTGACGGAGCGCCGAGCGATGCCGTTCCCGGCTCGCTCATCGGGACCTGCGTTGCTACCGGCGACGGCTGGCTCGAGCTCACGACTGTGCAACCCGAGGGAAAGAGCCCAATGGGCATCGCCGCGTGGCGGAACGGATTTCAGCCGGGATCCGACGAGGTGCTCGGCGTGGCTGCGTCATGAGTCGTTCTACCGGGGCGCCCGGCAAGTCCGGGAAACGCTCGGCGCCGTCGCCACGACCGAGCGTCCCGACCCGACACGTACCCACGGCGCGTTCGGTCGCTCTCGCCGCACTCGCGGCTGTCGACGGAGGCGCCTTCGCCAACCTCACGCTCCCGCAACTGCTCGTGCGGGCCAAGCGAGAAGGACTCGACGACCGCGACGCAGCGCTTGCCACCGAGCTCGTCTACGGCACCGTCCGCATGCAGCGCGAGCTCGACGCGGTGCTTGCCCCGTACATCTCTCGCACGCCCGACGCCGAAGTCCGGCGAGTGCTCCGTATGGGTGCTTACCAAATTCGCCACCTCCGCATTCCGGCCCATGCCGCAGTGTCGGAGACGGTCGAGATCGCCCCCGGTCGGGGCCAGGGTTTCGTCAATGCCGTCCTTCGTCAGCTCGCCGGAGCGAAGTCCGCTCCGACGTTCGCCAATCTCGGCGAGGAGCTCAGCTACCCCGACTGGATCATCGACGCCGCCATCAATGCGCTCGGTCGAGACGATGCCATCGACGTGCTCGGGGCGATGAACGTGCCGGCGACCTCGCACGAGCGCGAAGACGGCTACGTGCAGGACCTGGCGTCGCAGTTCGTTGGCAGCTTCGTCAGTGCGCAGCCTGGTGAGCGCATCCTCGATCTGTGCGCGGCGCCCGGAGGGAAGGCGACAGCGATGGCAGGGCGCGGCGCCTATGTGGTCGCCGTGGAACTGCACGCACACCGCGCCAGGCTCGTCGTGGAGAACGTCGAACGGCTCGGGCTCAAGGAACGGGTCGCCACGATTCGCGCCGACGGGCGATTCCTGCCGTTTCCTCGGGCCACGTTCGATCGCGTCCTCGTCGATGCTCCCTGCAGTGGACTCGGTTCGTTGCGGCGTCGACCCGACGCGCGATGGCGGATCACCCCGACCGACGTCGACGCGCTCGTGGTGTTGCAGCGCGAACTTCTCTTTGCCGCCGTCGATGCGGTCCGCCCCGGAGGAACCGTGGTGTTCAGCGCGTGCACGTTCATGCGCAAGGAGACCGAAGGTCTCGACGCATGGGCAGCCAAGCACCTCCCGGGCCTCGTGGCCCTCGAAACGCCGACGGAACCCGGCTGGCGTCCCTGCGGACGCGGCGCCCTCCTGCTCCCCGGCGCCACCGATGGCATGTTCGTCGTCGCGTATCAGCGGCCGGCAGAACCGTAACGCTTCGCCGCGCGCCGGCATCATTCTCGGCCGGCCTGGCATCCCACATAGTCGTGTGCGGCATCCCGGACCGCCGATTTTCCGCGCCGGATCGGTGATTTTCGGCCGATGTGGGATGCCCAATGGGGCGATGTGGGGGGTGGCCACGGGTGCGGCCGAGCTCCGAGGCCTCAGCCGCGAGCGGCCCTCCACCAGAATGGGGCAATGAGCGCTGAGCACACCGCTGGTCCGGCTACCCGACTCGAGATCGCCAACGGGGTCGGCACGATCACCCTCGACCGGCCGGCCAACCGAAACGCCCTGTCGACCGAGCTGGTGGAGTCGCTCTCGGCGTCGCTCGGAGCGGCCATCGCCGACCCGGCTGTGCACGTCGTCGTCCTCACGGGTTCGGGCACGGTGTTCTGCGCCGGAGCCGATCTGAAGGAGCGCCGCACGGTGACTGCGGGTGGAGACGACGGTGGTGTGCCGACCTTCGTGCGGGTGTTCGAGCAGATCCTCGACGCCCCCAAGCCGGTCGTGGCCAAGCTCAACGGCAGCGCGCTCGCCGGCGGGCTGGGACTGGCGTGCTCGTGCGATCTCGTCGTCGCTCCGACGACGGCGATGTTCGGCTTCACCGAGGTGCGGATCGGTGTCGCCCCTGCGATCATCAGCGTCGTGTGCCTCCCCAAGATGCGTCAGGCCGACGCCGCCGAGTTGTTCCTCACCGGCGAGCGCATCACCGCCGCCGAAGCACTCCGAGTCGGTCTCGTGAACCGCGTCGTCGAGCCCGACGCGGTCGATGCCGCGACCGACGAACTGGTGGCCAAGCTCCGCCTCGGTGGCCCGCTCGCCCTGGCTGCCACGAAACGCTTGTTGGCGACGACGGACCACGACACGCGCCGCGCCGCGTTCCGGGCCACGGCCACGCTGTCCGGTGAGCTGTTCGCGTCCGACGAAGCCGCCGAAGGTATGCGCGCATTCGGTGAGAAACGTCCACCGTCCTGGGCAACGCACTGACGCGTATCGGGCGTGAGCGCCCGAAGCCGTGCCGAAGGGCGATCTCGACGAGTACGGTCAGGTCATGTCATTGACCGACGAAAAGTACCTACTGCTCACGACCTACCGGAAGTCCGGTGAGGCCATTTCGTCTCCGGTGTGGACGGCGGACCTCGGCAATGGCACGGTCGGGTTCTGGACGAGTTCCGGTTCCGGCAAAGCCAAGAGACTTGCTCACACCCAGAAGGTGATCGTGCAGGGGTGCGATACCCGCGGCAAGTTGCGCCCCGGAACGCAGCCCGTCGAGACGACCGCCCGTATCGTCACCGGCACGGAACTCGACCTCATCCGCCAGAAGGTTCGCGCAAAGTACGGGTTGATGACCACGATCTCGAAGTGGCTCAACACGATCGGTGGGATCGTCAAGCGCAGACGCATTCCCTACGGCGACCGCGGCGTGGTCATCACAATCCCGTCCTGAACCTGCACGACGCCTGCGTTTGACGGCACGGCCTGGTGGCGGCGCGTCACTGCTCGCTCGACCGCTTGGTCGCCCTTCTCAGCGGTGCAGCAGGTCCTGGAGGTCGGCGATCGCCAGGCCCTCCATCGTCGGGGCGACGAGGTGGGCGTGGCTGAGGTCCTGATGCAGCGTGACCGGGCCGGGAACGGCGATGACCCGCAGGCCGGCGTCGATCGCCGCTCTCGCTCCGTTCGCCGAATCCTCGAACACGATGACCTCGTCGGGATGGAGGCCCGTTGCGGCCAGCGCGGCGATGTAGAGGTCGGGGTGGGGTTTGGCGCGTGGCGCGTCTTCACGGGTCGTGTAGCCGCCGAGCCACGGACGAAGGCCGAGTCGCTCGCTGATCGGCACGACCCAGGTGCTCGGTGAGCTCGACACCACGCGGGTCACGAGCCCCTCGGTCCGTGCGATCCGCAGCATGTCCTCGACTCCGGCATTCGGTAGCAGGCCGGAGACGAGTTCGATATTGCGCCGTTCCGCTTCCTCCCAGAGCGCGTCGTGGTCATGGTCGAGGCCGGTCTGCTCCGATAGCCACGGTCCCCAGAAACCTCGCGGCTGTGACGTGCCGACGATGTTCAGCCATCGCTCGATGGGCAGGCTCGCGCCGTGATCGCTGAAGATCGACGCGGCGGAGGCGAGCACCGCGCTCTCCGTGTCGGTGACGAGTCCGTCGAAGTCGAAGAAGATCCCTCGGAGCTGCATCAGATCAGATGCGGACGTTCAGGAGCAGCTTGCCCACGACCTTGCGGTCGAGGATGCGGGCGTGCGCGTCTCCGGCCGCCTCGAGTGGGAGCACTGCGTCGATGATCGTGCGAAGGTGTCCCGATCGGACCGCCTCGAACAGCGCCTCGAACGCATCGTCCTTCGACGTCTCACGTAGCCCGGTGTAACCGGTGAGGACGACTCCCTTGCGATACAACGTGCGCATATCAAAGGTGACGGCGGTGCCGCCGGAGGTTCCGTAGTTCACGTAGCGGCCTTCTGGGGCGAGCACATCGACGAGCGTCGGCACGAACGAACCCGCCACGCCGTCGACCACAAGCGTCGGTGCCTCGCCGGCCAGCGTTGCAGGGAGGGCCGCACCGTCGGCGGCGACGATGACCCGGTCCGCGCCGAGGTCGAACAACTCGTCGGCCTTCGCCGGGCTCGACGTCTGGGCGAGCACGCGGATGCCGCGATGGCGGGCCAGCTGCACGACGATCGAACCGACTCCGCCCGACGCCCCGGTGACAAGCACCGTGTCGGCGGTGGTGGCCCGGCCCTTCGTCACGAGGCACCGAAACGCGGTCACCCCGGCGATGCCGAGGGACGCCACCTGCAACTCGTCGAGATCGTCGGGCACGACGGTGATCGCGGACGCCGGCACGGCGACCTTTTCGGCGTACGTGCCGGGACGGGCGATGCCGATCCCTGCGCCGTTCACGATGACCCGCTTGCCGTTCAGCGTGCCGAGTCCTTCGGCGCCCGGCGTGTGGGGGAGTGGCGTCATGGCGGCAAAGTTGCCGGCGCAGCACCACACATCGAGGGGGTTGATCGTTCCGTAGAGCAGGTCGACGACGACCTCGTCGGGCCCGGCGACCGGATCTGGCACGTGTTCGACGGTCAGTGGTCCGGAGAACGAGTGGAGGCGGATCGCACGCATACCAGTCAGTTTGGCCGCTGGGCGACGCGGCCATCGCACTCTGGACATTTCGGCGCAAGTATTGGTAGGAGCAACGAAGCATGCTCCATCTCATCGTTCCTGTTGTGGATGAGAACGGCCTCGTGTTCGGCGTCGGCGCAATCATCGGCAGGTCGACCCCCTGAAGTTCCTCCATCACCACGCGTTTGAGACTGTGCTCCATGGGTACAAGGGGAACCACAACAAAGGAGAGATCATGTGGACCATCTTGCTCATCGTGTTTCTTGTGCTGATGCTTAGCGGCGGCGGATACGGCTATAGCCGTCGGGGCCGTCGCTGATCGCGACCGGTAATCCTCGCGGTTGACCTTCGACCCCGACCCCGACCCCGACTTCGTGAAGCGCGGCCGGGCCGGGGTCGAATCGAACTGCTTCAGGCGAGGGGACCGCTTCGCTCCCGAAGGTAGAAGAGCACCGCGTGGACTCGACGGTTGTCTTCAAGATTCGACGTGAGCCCGAGCTTGCGGAAGATGGAGGCGATGTGGGCTTCGACCGTCTTGGTTCCGAGGAACAGGCGATCGCCGATCGCACGATCCTTCAGTCCCGCGGCGACAAGTTCCATGACCGCGAGTTCGCGTGTGGAGAGCTGGGCAAGCCCGTCGCGCAACGGTTGATCGGCGACGAGGTCACCGACCAGTCCGGGATCGATGACCGTGCCTCCGTCAGCGATGCGCCGCAGGGCGTCGATCAACTCGACCTCGTCGGTGACTCGCTCCTTCAAGAGGTAGCCCGTGCCACGCTCGTTCGAATCGAGGAGCCGCAAGGCGAGAGAAACGTCAACGTACTGGCTGAGCAGCAGCACGCCAATGCCCGGAACTTCCCTCCGGATGCGCTGGGCTGCTCGCACGCCCTCGTCGGTGTGCGTTGGCGGCATGCGGATGTCGACGATCGCAACGTCCGGACGCAAGCCGACGACGGCGGCGTGGAGCTCCGCGGCGTTGCCAACCTCGGCCAGAACATCGACGCCATTGCGTTCGAGCAGGCCGGCGATGCCCCTGCGCACCAGCGGTGCGTCGTCGGCGATCACGACACGCACGGCACCTCCAGCAAGAGGCGCACGCCGTCCGGGCTCGGACGAAACCTCAAGGTCGAACTGGAGGAGAGGGCCAGCTCTTCGAGCAGGGCAATGGCGACGGGGGACGGCAGCCGCTGGAGGGCGACCGAGAGCGTGGCGTGCCGGCTGTGGGCACGCACCCGAACAGTGACGTCCGTCCTGGCTTGCGCGTCGAGCATGACTTCCTCCGCCACCCGCTCGATGACGGTGCTGGCGGGTTCGTCGTCGAGGTCGTCGGCGTCGAGCTCGATACGGACCCGTGCTCGACGGGCGATGCGTTCGAGGGCGGTCGTGAGGGTTCCGGTGCTCCAGTCGCTATCGGGTACGCGCAATCTCCGCACGATCTCTCGCAGGAGCTCCGTCGCGTTCGCAACGTGTTCGGCTGCGAGGCGACGACGGGACGGGTCATGGCCCGTCAAGCACCCGCGTGCGGTCAACAGCTCTTCGCGTGGTCGGTCCGTCAGACGCCGCCTGAGGGCATCTTCGAAACTCTGCGACCGTCGGGCGATGCGGTTGTGCTCAGCGCGCAATCGTTCCAACGTGGTCGAGGCGCGAGCTCGCTCCCTTCCTTCGACGAACAGCGCCGGGTGGTCCCGACACAGGTTCGAGAGACTCTCGATCTCGGCGCTCGTCGATAGCAGCGCCACTGGTTGATCGTCTTCGACGAGCCGCACGAGTCGCACCGCTGGCCGCCGATCGGGGTCGGGTCGAGCTTCCTCGAACGACGAGAGATCGGCGATGTCGCCGTCCTCTCCGCGCCAAATCCCCGGGGGCTGTGCCGCTCCCTCACCGGGCGCATCACACCAGAACCACAAGTCGGCGGTGGCATCACCAAGTAGCCGACGCAACGTGCGGACGGCTGAGGCGTTGGCGGCAGTCTCGGAGGAAAACGGGCCCGCCGGTCGTCGCGGGCTCTTCGGCTGCGGCAGTTGAAGGCGCACGAGCGTCCCCGCTTCATCGGAGAACACGTTCAGGGTCCCTCCGAGCGCTTCAGCCCGGCGGCGTAGACCCTCGATCCCACGGCCCGGCACGATCGTCGCTCCCCCGCGGCCGTCATCGACGACGTCGACGCGCAAACCCAACGAGTTGGGCACGACCTTCACGGTGTAGTGGGCTGCGTTGCTGTGCTGCTGAGCATTAGCCAGAGCTTCGCTCACCACGAACGCGATCACCTCGGCACTGGCCACGTCCACGGTGACCGCCGGCGGCACGTGTACATCGGCCGTAGCTCCCGAGATGGCCGCCAGCTCTCGCAACGAGTCGACGAAGTTCTCCGCATCGAGCGCACGCGGCCGCTGGCCCGACGCGAGACGTCCGAGGTCAACCAGAGCACTGTCAAGGCGGGCGATGACGCCTGCGATCGCGATGTTCCACGCGTCATCGTCGACATCGGATTCACCGACGACTCGGAGAATCTCCATCCGCAGAGCCAGCAGCTGTTGCTGCGCGCCATCATGCAGCGCGCGCTCGAGCTCACGCCGCCGACGCTCGAGTGCAGACGTCATCTCGCGCCGGGTGAGATCGAGCACCTGTCGGTGCTCGGCCACTATGGCGTCCACGGTCCTGAGAGGGCGAACCGCGCTCGGTGCGAGGCGAATCTCGTCCACGGTTCCGCGTTTCATGTGCCCTGCGAATAGGCGGGGCACGTCGGACGGTATGGCGTTGCTCCGAAGTACTGGCGCCATTCGTCGCGTGTCAGGTTGCGTCGAGCCAACCCACACGCCGCTCGGCTCATTCGATCCGGATCGATGTCGAAGAACATTGCGCCGGTGAGGGTGTGCGGAGCGGCCACCTTGCGTCCGCCATCCGTCCACCCGAGTGACGCGTCCCCATCGACCCCAAGCCATGCCGGCCGACCCACGGTCAGCCCCAGGTCGAGGCGCCAGATCCGCAACGTGTGGTCCTGCGAGCTCTCCGATGCAAGCAACGTGCCGTCAGGGGAGAACGCCACCCCAACGATCTCGCCCCGATGACCCCTGAGCTGCTGCAGCGTCTTCCCAGTCCCTGCGTCGAGCACCAACAGCAGCCCGCTGTTCGCTCCGACCGCAAGTCGGGTACTGTCCGGAGAGTAGGCCAACGACCGGACGCCGCGCGGGATGCCCGCCGACCACAGGTGATCGCCAGTCGTTGCGTCCCAGGTATCGACCCAGCCGTTACGAGTCCCGGTGGTAAACCTCGTGCCGGATGCGTCGAAGGTGGCGGTGTTGGCCGCCGCTCGCTCCCCTTTCCGCATGCCCGGCGGACGAAGAGCCCGACCTTTCAGCGGGGCCTTGGAGAGGTCATAGAGGGTGAAACATGCGTCGCATTGGTTGTCGGTCTCGCTTGTGACGAGCGCTTCGCCGTCCGGGCTGATCGCGACCCCGACGGACCGGCTGCTCACGTCGAGCAGAGGAGTCACCGGTCGGCCCGACGGCAGGTCGAACACCTGCGCCTTGCCGTCGCTGCGGGCGACTGCTGCGCGCGTTCCCGAACTGGATACTGAGAGCACCGTGATGGGAACGTCGCTGAGACGCAGACCTCGCCCCACCGACCGTCCGTCGACGTCCCATTCGCGGACGATGCCGCCACGATCTGCCGTGAACACACGACCGGCAGGCGTCGTGACCACCTGGGTACGGCCGATCGGCTTCTCGGCAATCGGTGTGGCGACCGCCGATGCACCGCGCAAGTTCCAGAAGGCAATCGTGCCGTCGTCGCTCGCGCTCACCATCGCGTTCGCGCCCTCGGCGATGTCCATCCGAACTCCGGCAGCGTGGCCGCGCAACGCTCGACGGGTCGGCCGAAAGGTCTCGGTGTCCCAGAACCGCACGTACCCGTCCTCGCCCGACGTGACGAGGGTCGCGCCCGCATCGATGAGCTGGAGCCGGTAGGTGATGCCGTCATGTGCCGCTATCGGCGGGCGGAGCGGGAGGCGGCTGGCCGCGTCGAAGATCCGCACGTCCGTTTCCGTGGCCACGACGAAGGCCTTCATGCCGGGGAGCCAGCGAAAATCCCAGAGGCCGACGTCGAACACCATCGGTTCGCCGATCGGTGCCCAGGTCGAGGTGTTCCAGAACCGCAAGCTGCCATCGGCAGCGCCTGTTGCCAGCACGCTCCCATCAGGGTTGAATTCGGCGAACTGGACCGCGTCCTCGTGGCCGACGAGCGGATCGTGAACCGGGAGTCCCGTGTGCGCATCGGTGAGGCGCACGAGCGCGTCGTCGCCCCCGCTGGCGATCACGTTGCCGTTCGGGTTCAACGAAATCGCCGAGACACCGGCATCGCCGTAATCGCGGGCGACGACGATGGACACTCCCGTGCGGGCGTCGATGATGCGTATCCCACCGCCCGAGTCGCCGGTGAGGATGCGACCGTCAGGCAAGAACTTGATGCGCTGCGGGGTGACGTCGTCGCCAACAGAAACGGAGCGCGTAAGCGTGGGCTCGCCGCCGCCGATGTCCCAGATCTTGAGGCTTCGGTCGTCACCGGCGAACGACACACGGCGACCCGTAGAATCGATAGCAACGTCGATGATTGCGTCCTTCACGTAGAGGTAGCCGAGAAGGCCGGGCTGGTCGGTCAGCACCGCGAACAGCGCGCCTCGTGTGTCGAGGTCGTCGTGGCGGCTGTGGGCCTCGATCGACAGCAGCACTGCGAGATCCAGTCGATCGGCGCGCACATCCGCAGCCACCGCCGCAAGCCGTCGGGCGTCGGCGATCCGGCGCTCTTGCGTGGCCCGGTTTCGCTGGCGAACGGCGAACCCTCCGGTCCCGGCGACCACGACGAGCAGCGCTACTGCGGATGACAACAGCGCACGCAGCCGACGATTCGCCCGACGCTCCCGCAGCACCTGCGACGCACGCTCGGCTTCCTCTCGCGTCACGGCCTCGATGCTTCTGTCGACGAACGCCTTCGATGTGTGGTCGAGCGCGAGCGCAGCCGATCGCGAATCGCCGAGGATATCGACAACCGCCTCCAGTCGGGCCCCGCGATACAACGCGGACTCGTCTTTCTGCTCGTCCCAGACCCTCGCGCTCACTCGTAACTGGCCGAGGATCCGCAAGGCATCACGATCCGCTTCAATCCAACTTCGCAACCGCGGCCACTCGCGAAACACCGCTTCGTGGGCGATCTCGGCCGTGCCGCTGTCGACGGTGACCAGCCGGGCATCGATCAGCGCGCGTAGTGCTGCCTCCCCATCGACGTCGCCGGCCGACACCAGCTCAGTCGTCGCAACTCGACGGGAGGAGTCGACGTTGGCGGTACCGGGTGCCGCCAGCCGGGTGAGGATGGTCCTCGCCGCCTGCTGACGAGCAGCCGG
>JANPDB010000458.1:0-3099 GCA_031431255.1 Acidimicrobiia bacterium
CCGACGGCACCACGCTCACCACTGGACCACCTGTCCGACTCCAGGCCGCCTGAGCGGCGGCTCGCCGACCCGACGTCCTCACCTCAGCTCGTCGCTCGCACGACGACCATCGACGAGCGGTCACCCGTTTCTAGACAACCGAACCCCGGTCGCTCGGCGGCGACTCCGTCGCCGGTCGCACGCGCGCTGCCGAAAGAAGACGGGCGGCAAACGACCGGAACCCGCCGGCCGCCCCAGGCTGCCCCGAGCCGGAGTCCAAGCGCGAGCCCGAGGCCAGGCGCACGCCCGCCTGCGAGTTCGAGCCGGGGTCAGAACAGGCGCAAGACGTTCGACGGCCGGTCGCGGAGCTCGTCGTAGTCGACCTCGACCCAGGCGATGCCGCGGTCGGTGGCGAGGACCTTCGCCTGGGGCCTGATCTCCTGGGCCACGAACATGCCGCGCACCGGAGCGAGCATCGGATCGCGGTTGAGGAAGTCCACGTATCGGGTGAGTTGCTCCACCCCGTCGATCTCACCTCGGCGCTTGATCTCCACGGCCACCGTTCGCCCTTCGGCGTCCTTGCACAGTAGGTCGACGGGTCCGACCTCGGTCGGGTACTCGCGTCGCACGAGGGTGAGACCCGGCGCGAGCATATCCGTACGTTCGCTTAGCAGTTCCTGCAGCTCGGCTTCGACGCCCTCCTTCTGCAGACCGGGATCAATGCCGAAATCGTGCGCGGAGTCGGAGTGGATCTCGTGAAGCGTGATCCGCAGGGTCTCGGCTTTCGGATTGGTCACGACCCACTCCCCCGAACGTCCGTCAGCGGCCATCGTCTCGCGCACGGTGTTCGGCGCCGTCATCCAGTTGAGTGGTTTGTAGGCGCCGCCGTCGGAATGGATGGCGACACAGCCGTCGGCCTTGACCATCAGCAGACGGGTGTGCTCCGGCAGCGTGGCCACGAGTCGACCCTCATAGACCACGGTGCACCTGGCCACGACGATGCGCATCCGTCAGCTCCAGCCCTGCGGCCCGCTGGTCTGGGCCACGTCGCCACCGAAGAGCACATGCACGCGATCGCGGGGCGCATCGATGAACGCATTGGCGTTCGGCATGAGCTGGCCGTGGGGATAGCGCGGATATTCCGTGCGTCCGTTCGGGCAGCGCACCCCGTTGCCGTAGCCCATGAGGTCGACGTGCCAAGGTGTCACCTCGCCCCACATCTCGGCACCGGAGTACACCTCCATGAACAGCGCCGCCCGCGGTTCGATGCGCGCCGGCACACCGCTCATGCGGCGCGGGAAGCGCATTGCCCCGATCCACGTCGTCTCGCCGATGGGCTCGGGTCGACCGGCGACACCGGGAACCTTCGGCCCGATCGGCACGATGGTGAGGTCGAACCAGTCCAGCTCGCGGCCGTCGACCACATCGACTTCGGCGCGGGTGATGGCCACCCGGTAGTCACCGACCGTCCAATCGAACGTCCGGCGCACCCCGACGAAACGGCCCTCGTGGGTGCCGAGCTGATGGAAGCCGTCGTCGGCCACGCGAATGTCGGCAGCATCGAAGGACCACCACGTGGAGAAGATGAGCCCCTTCCCCACCCCCTCCATGGTTTCGGGATGCTGGATGTCGGTCTGGAGGCCGAAATAGAACTGCGAGCCGTCGATGTACCCCGAATACGGCGCGAGATACTCGCCGACATCGGTGCCCGGGTCGTTGTGGATCGTGATGTCGAACTCGAGCACGTCGAGCGGCGCCGGGAACTCCCAGTGCACGTAGACGGCGTGGCACGGCATCTTGATCCGACCGAGCAGCGGATCGCCGGGGGCGAACAACGACGAGATGCGATCACGCAGACCCATGAGAGCCCTTCCCGTTCACAACGACTCCTGATGCCGAGCGACACGCGGCCACACCGTCGGCCACGGTGAAGCGGCGTTCGTAGATCGCCTTGCCGGCGATCGCGCCCGCCAGACGGCGGCCGTCGCGCGCCGAGACCAGACCGCCGAGCACGGCCAGGTCGTCGAGTGACGACACCCCGCCACTGGCGATGATGTCGATCGTCGATGCATCGAGCGCTCGTCCGAGACCATCGACGTCAGGCCCCGTGAGCATCCCGTCGCGGCCGATCTCGGTGATCACCGCGGCGGCCACTCCCACATCGTCGAACCGCGCCAACAGCGTGAACAGCTCCACCCCGGTGCCCGCCGTCCAACCGTGCGCGGCCACCTCATACGAACCGTCGGCCAGCGCCCGAGCATCGAGGCCGACACCGACCCGACCGGGGAAGCGCGGCGCCACCGACGCGATGAAGGCGGGATCCTGCACCGCACGGGTCCCCAGGATCACCCGCGCCACACCGAGGCCGAGGAGCTCCTCGATGTCGTCCTCGGAGCGAACACCGCCACCCGTCTGCACGCGTACATTCAGCGCGCGTACCTCCTTGGCGATCGCTCCGACCACGGATCGATTGGCGCCCGAGCCGGACCTTGCGGCGTCGAGATCGACGGTGTGGATCCACACCGCACCGGCCTCGGCGAACCCGAGAGCGACCGAGACCGGATCGTCCCCGTAGACGGTCTCGTCGGCGTAATCGCCCTGGCGGAGGCGGACGCACTTGCCCCCACGGATGTCGATGGCGGGATAGAGCTCCATGCTCAGCCGTTCGCGACGACGAGCGACGCCCGCCGCACGAAGTTGGCGAGCAGAAGCAGGCCCGACGCAGACGACTTCTCCGGGTGGAATTGCGTCCCCATCACCGCGCCGCGTTCGACGATCGCCCCGACCGGACCGCCGTAGTCGCAGATCCCGACCACGTCATCGTGGAGTTCCGGCGCGAACGAATGCACGAAGTACATCCAGGGACCTTCGAGCTCACCCATAAGCACGGATGGCCGAGCCTCGTACGGGGTAACGATGTTCCACTGCATCTGGGGCAGCTTCACGTCGCCCGTCACTCGACGCACGGTGCCGGGAATAAGTCCGAGGCCGGCGACCCCGCCGTTCTCGTCGGACCCGTCGTGGAGCATTTGCATGCCGACGCAGATCCCGAGGAACGGTCGTCCCGAGTCAGCGAATTCGTGAACCGTTGATCGCAGGCCATAGGAATCGAGCGACTCC
>JANPDB010000459.1:0-2243 GCA_031431255.1 Acidimicrobiia bacterium
TCCGACGCGTGTCGTGCTGGAGATCACCGAGAGCCTTCTCCTCGACGACGCAGACGCGACCATGGCCGTACTCCAGGAACTCCGGGCGCTCGGCTGTCTGCTGGCGATCGACGACTTCGGAACCGGATACTCGTCGCTCGGTTACCTGCGGCGGCTTCCCGTCAACATCGTCAAGCTCGACAAGTCCTTCCTCGGCGCGCGTCTCTCCACCTCGGACGGCGAGCGCGCCTTCCTCGAATCGGTGCTGCACGTCGGCCAGAGCCTCGGTCTGGAAACGGTGGCCGAAGGGATCGAGGATCACGCAACGTGCGACATCCTCCGCGCCATCGGCTGCGACAAAGGGCAGGGCTACCTCTTCTCCCGACCCGTGCTCGCCGACGCCGTGGACGACTTGTTGTCGGTGTCGTTCGCACCGACACTGACAACGACCTGATGGTCGCCTCAGGCGAGCATCGCTTCGAGGCGGTCCCGGATCAACGGCCATTCGGAATCGATCACGGAATACATTGCGGTGTCCCGTTGGGCGCCCGAGCCGACGTCGCCGTTGCCCGGTTGGAAGTTGCGCAGCACACCCTCGAAGGTGGCACCGATCCGCAGGATCGCAGCGCGGCTCTGCTCGTTCCGGGCATCCGTTTTGATCTGTACACGTAGGACATGCATCTCGTCGAACGCGCGCGTCATGAGGAGGAGCTTGGCCTCGGTGTTGATAGGGCTCCGCTGCGCCATTGGGGCCAACCAAGTGCCCCCGATCTCGATCGCCGTCGGTGGCGACGGCCGATCGAGGCGGCCGTCCACCATGATGTAGTTCGTCATCCCAACGACGAGTCCATCCTCGGCCCGCCGCTGCACGAACGGGATCCACGAGCCGTCGGCCAACGAGGCGAGCCGTCGGGCGACGTAGGCCTGCGCATCCTCGGCGCCGTTCACCGTTGGATCGGCCGAGGGCACGGGTCCGTAGGCGTAGGTTTCACGTCCGCCCGACGCCGCCGCGGCAGCGATCTCGGCTGCGTCGTTCTCCTGCAAGAGGTCCAGTCGGACGAAGCGACCGACGATTGTGTTCGGGTTCATCAGACCTCAAGTGAAGCAGACCGATCGGACCGTTCCTACGAGCTGCGGTACGCGTCGCGTCGGTGTGCGATCGCGATGACCTCAACGAGTACCAGTTCGTCAACAATTCGGTACAGCACGCGGTACTCGCCGCGTCGAGCAGAGAAGAGGGGGTACAGCGGAGGCGCGAGCTGCTTGCCCACCCGGTAAGGATTGTCCGACAGAGGACCATTCAAGAAGGCGAAGACGGCAGCGGCCACGGACTCGGGCAGAACCTCTGTCAGCGCTCGTCGAGCTGATCTTGTTAAGCGAACTTCGTAACGCGGCGTCACTCGCGAAGTCGTCCGGTGGCACGCAGTTCTTCAGCGACGTCGGGAAGGCTCGACGTCCGACCCGTCGAAAGATCATCGAGTCCTTCTCGAAGATCGTCGAGAAGGACCGAGTCGCCCAGAATCACGATCGTCTCGACCAAGCCGTCAAAATCGTCGGCCCCGAGCAGCACCGCCACTCGACCGCCGTTCCGAGTGACCTCAAAGCGTTCGTGCGTCGTTGTCGCAGCGTCGACGATCTTGGAGAAGTTGGCTCGAGCTTGGGCCACGGACAGTGTCGTCATGTACACAATCGTAGCGTCTTCAGGTTGCCCAACCGCCGGCGTAGGGGAAGAACTGCCCGGTGGCGAAACGGCTTGAACCGTCGAGGAAGGTGGCGCAGAACGAGGCGAACTCCGTCATCGTCCCGAGCCGCTTCATCGGCACCATCGATTCGACGCGGGCACGGTCCTCAGGCGTCTCGACCCGGTTCCCGCGAAGGAACTCGGGAAAGTCCATGAAGTTCGTACCGACAACGTTGAGCTGCACTCCCGACGCGGCAACCTCGAGTGCCGCGGATTGGAGAAGGATCGTCGCCGCGCTCCGGGTCGCGGCGTAGACCGACGCGCTCGTTGTTGGACGAAGCGCGGTGGCGCTCGTTGCCACGAGGATCTGTCCATCGCCTTGGCCGACCAGCGTCGGGAGCACCGCCTGCACAAAGTGGAACGGAAGCTCGACGTTGCCGTGAAAGGCCGCCTGAAGATCCTCCGTGGACATACGACCGAATTTCCCGAGGGCGATGCGGCCCGATGAGAAGAACGCCGAGTGAAAGGTGCCGAAGACCGCCTTCGCTCGCTCGACCATCTCGGGACCGATCTCCGGGCCGAA
>JANPDB010000460.1:0-3571 GCA_031431255.1 Acidimicrobiia bacterium
TCGACACGCCTGGGTGCCGGAGTAGTCGAACTCACACGCCTGCCCAATGACGATCGGACCGGAGCCGATCACCAGGATCGAATGGATGTCGGTGCGCTTGGGCATCAGGCGAAGGCTTTCGTGGCGGGTCCGGAGGGCTTGCCGTGCACCCGGGTGAGCAGCGCGTCGAAATCGGCGAAGAGCGTCTCGCTCTCGTGGGGTCCGGGTCCGGCTTCGGGGTGATGCTGCACGCTGAACATCGGGAGATCGGTGTAGGCGAGCCCTTCGAGCGTGCCGTCGTTGAGGTTCACGTGGGTCACTTCCGCAGCAAGGTCGAGAGTGGTGTGATCGACGCAGAAGTTGTGGTTCTGGCTGGTGATCATGATGCGGCCCGTGCGCAAGTCCTTCACGGGATGGTTGCCACCGTGATGACCGAACGGCAACTTGAACGTCGAGGCGCCCGCCGCCGATGCAAGCAGCTGCTGGCCGAGACAGATCCCGAAGATCGGGGTTTCCGCTTTGATAAGTGCGCGTATCTGATCGACTTGCACGGCGCAGACTGCCGGATCAGCGGGACGGGTGGAGTGGAACACGCCGTCCGGTCCGAGCGCAAGCACATCGTCGGCGGTCATCGACGCGGGGACGACGGTGACGCTGGCGATCCGGCCGAGGTGGCGCAGGATCGTGCGCTTGATGCCGAAGTCATAGGCCACGACCCGCCACCGGCCGTCGCCGACGGTATACGGCTCGGCGGTGGAAACATCGCTCAGGAAATCGACGCCGTCCGTCCCCGGCTCGGCCTTGGCCGCTCGCAGGAGTGTGCCGTGATCGGCCGAGCCGAACGCGCCGGGCTGGGCGCCCGCATCACGCAAGTGCCGGGTGAGGCGGCGGGTGTCGATGCCGGCGATCCCCGCCACTCCGCGAGTGCGGAGGAACGCCCCGAGGTCTTCGGTGGAGTGGTGGTTCGACGACCGCCGGGCGAGTTCCCGCACGATCACCCCGCGACAGAAGGGCCGGCGCGATTCGTCGTCGGTCGGGTTCGTGCCGTAGTTGCCGATATGTGTCGAGGTGAACGTGATGATCTGCCCGGCATACGACGGGTCGGTGATGACCTCCTGATACCCCGACAGGACGGTGTTGAACACGACCTCACCGGTGGCCACGCCGGTGTCGGGAAGATGGCCGATCGCCTCGCCTTCAAATGTGGTCCCGTCGGCCAGCACCAGATGGGCCTCGGTGATGCTCATCGGCCGGCCCCGGCGTTCGTCTCGGCACCGTTGACGGGCTGCATCAGAAGAGTTCGCACCCTCCCAGTCTCGCAAGGGCCGGCCGCCGCCGGGAACGAAAAAGCGCCGACCCCGAGGGGCGGCGCTGAACAGACGTGCGACATGTGGGTCTCCTGACCGTATGCGCCTCACGGGACGCATTTCACGGACGGGGAGCCACCGTAGTGCGCCCCACGACCGCCGGCGACCGCCGGCGACCGCCGGCGACCGCCGGCGAGCGTCGTCGTCGGACCGGAGGGGCATATCCTCGATCTGTGCAGGTGACTCCGCATTGGCTGCGTGGAGGCCGCCGCTTCGTCCGACTGACAGCTCTGGCCGCAGTGGCGATGCTCGCCCTGGTCCTGCTCCGGGCGTCACCAGTGATGGCACACGCCGAGCTCGAAGACACCACTCCGGAGGCCGGCGCGCAACTCGAAGCTCCACCTCGCGAGGTGGTGCTTCGTTTCGCCGAAGGCGTCCGGCCGGTCCCCGGCGGCGTCCGGGTGCTCGCCGAGGACGGCACCCGGGCGGACGAGGCGAGGCCCCGAAACTCCGGGGGCACTGTCACGCTGGCGCTCCCACCGCTGGCTGACGGCGCCTATGTCGTCTCGTGGCGGGTCGTCTCGGCGGACGGCCATCCCGTTCGTGGGGCGTTCACGTTCCGCGTGGGCAACGTGGGCGACCAGACCGCCGCCGGTCGGCTTGCGGAGCGACTCCTCGTGTCCGGCACGTCCAAACCCGGGGTCAGCGCGACCGCGGCCATGCTCCGGGCCCTCACCTTCGCGGCGATGGCAATCCTGATCGGCGCCGCCGCGCAGGCAGTCCTCGGCCGGGACGGGCGCACGCTTGCGGGCCGAGCCCGATCAACGATCCGGGGAGCAACCGTCGTCGCCGGAGTCAGCGGGCTCGGCCTTCTTCTGACGTATGGGCCGCTGGTGACCGGCCAATCCCTCGGCTCCGTCGTTGATGGCACGCTGATCGACGACTCCCTTGGCGATCATGTCGGGCAGGCGATCGTCGCGCGGACGATCCTGCTCGTGCTTCTCGGCTTCGTCCTCCTCGGCGAGAGCCGCCGAGCCGACGCGGAGCCGGCACCGGTCCGCGGGCGCTGGCCGGTCCTCGGCACGGGTGCGCTCGTCCTCGGCATCGGTGTCGCCCAGGCGTTCTCGGGCCACGGTGGCACAGGGCGAAACGTGGCCGTGGCGCTCCCGTCGACGGTGGTGCACGTGATCGCCATGGGGGTCTGGGCGGGCGGACTCGTGTTCCTCCTCCTCACGCTTCGCGGCAATGACCCGGCATCGCCGGAGGCGTCGGCGCAGACCCGCCATTTCTCGCGGCAGGCCGGAGTGGCCGTCGCCGCGGTCGCGGCGACCGGCACTTTCGCGCTCTGGCGCCAGGCGGGTTCGCTACATGCGCTGCGGACCACGCCGTCGGGCACCCTGCTGCTCGTCAAGCTCGGGATCGTGGCCCTGCTCGTGGTACTGGGTGCGAAGAACCGGCGAGCGCTGGCCGGTGCGGACGCATCGCCCGGTGTTGCCGTGCGAGCCGTGCGCCGCACCGTGGGCATCGAGGTAGCGGGGATGGCCGCCGTGATCGGTGTCACCGCACTCGTCGTCAACCTGGCACCGGCCCGGGACGTGGTGAGCCGCCCGATCGCGGTGACCGTGGAGACCGCGACGGGCCTGGTCGACATCACGGTTGATCCGGCGAAACGCGGCACCAACGCGTTGCATCTCTACGCCCTCACCAAGGAGGGGGCCAGCCGCCCCGTCGAGGAGCTTTCAGCCACGCTGTCGAACGCCGCTGCCGGCATCGAGCGGCTGGAGAGCCGGATCGTGCGCGCCGGACCCAACCATTTTCAGGCGCTTTCGCTGGACGTGCCCCTGGCCGGCACGTGGCGCGTCGACGTATCGGTGAAGCTCGATGCCTTCACCGAGGAGAGCGGCTCGGCGTCCTTCACCCTTCGCTGATGCGACCCGACCGGGTGCGGTTGAACACGCCGTAGCCTCGGCGCCATGCACTGGGGTGACGAACTGGCCGGGTTCCACATGCCCGCCGAATGGGAGAGGCACGAGCGGACGCTGATGGGTTTCCCCTGTCATGTCGGTCAGTGGACTAGCCATCTCCGCGACGGCCAACTCGCCTGGGCGGAGGTGGCGCGGACCATTGCCGATTTCGAACCTGTGACGATGCTGGCGAACCCGGAGCACGTCGGGCTGGCCACGGACCTCTGCGCCCACGACAACGTGACCGTCGAAGCGATGGATCTCGACGACGCATGGCTGCGTGACATCGGACCGCTCGTCGTCGTTGACGACAGCCGATTG
>JANPDB010000461.1:0-1561 GCA_031431255.1 Acidimicrobiia bacterium
GGGCGTTTGCGCCCGAAGGTAGCGGGCGTCCCCGCAGAGGTGTCCGACGAGGAGTTCCTCGAACTGCTGGCCACGGCGAAGTCGATGCGCCGCTAAGTTTCAGTCCGAGCCGGGCGTCTTCCCGGCGCGGGACGGCCTCGACAGGCCGCAGGCCGGACCGCCACACGCCCCACCACCAACGGAGTCCGACCATGATGCCAACCCCCGCAGACAAGTTCACCTTCGGGCTGTGGACAGTCGGCTGGCAGGCGCGCGACCCCTTCGGGGATCCCACCCGCGAGCCGCTCGATCCGGTCCGGACAGTCCACGAGCTGGCCAAGCTCGGGGCCTACGGCCTCACCTTTCACGACGATGATCTCGTCCAGTTCCAGCTGACCGACGCCGACCGCCGAACGGGCATCGACCGGTTCAAAGCCGCGCTCGCCGAGACCGGGCTCAAGGTCCCGATGATGACGACGAACCTTTTCACCCACCCGGTGTTCAAAGACGGTGGCTTCACCAACAACGACCGCGACATCCGCCGATTCGCGCTTCGCAAGGTCATGCGCAACCTCGATCTCGCCGCGGAGTTCGGTGCGAAGACCTACGTGTTGTGGGGCGGGCGCGAAGGGTCCGAGTACGACGGCGCGAAGGATGTCGGCGGCGCGCTCGATCGCTACCGCGAGGGCCTCGACACGCTGGCTCAGTACGTCAAGGACAAGAACTACGGCATTCGCTTCGCCATCGAGCCGAAGCCGAACGAGCCCCGCGGCGACATCCTTCTGCCGACCATCGGCCATGCGCTTGCCTTCATCAACTCGCTCGAGCACCGAGACATCGTCGGCCTCAACCCCGAGGTCGGTCACGAGCAAATGGCGGGGCTCAACTTCGTCCACGGGATCGCCCAGGCGCTGTGGCACGGCAAGCTGTTCCACATCGACCTCAACGGTCAGCGGGGCATCAAGTTCGACCAGGACCTCGTGTTCGGCCACGGTGATCTGCTCAGCGCGTTCTTCCTCGTGGACCTCCTCGAGGGATCGGACTACGACGGACCCCGTCACTTTGACTACAAGCCTTCACGCACCGAGGACGACAAGGGCGTCTGGGCGTCCGCCGCAGCCAATATGCGCACCTACCTTCTTCTCAAGGAGCGTGCTGCGGCGTACCGTGCCGACCCCCAGGTGCAAGCCGCCCTGGAGGAAGCCCGCGTCGGAGAGATTCACGCCGCCACGTTGGGCGTGGGCGAGACCTACGTCGATCTGCTCAATGACCGCAAGAGCTGGGAAGACTTCGATGCCGACGAAGCCGCCGCCCGCGGCTGCGCGTTTGTGGCCCTCAACCAACTCGGCCTGGAGCACCTGATGGGTGCCCGGGGCTAGGGACACGCTCTCCCACGGTTGTGCTCCGAGTCGCTCCTGGGGCGACCAGGAGCACAACCTTGCGACCGGGAGTCAGCTCCTGATCCTCGCCAGCGTGCCGTAGTACGCGGTCACGAGGAGTTCGCCCAGGGGATCGAGTCCGATCGAGGTGGGAGCGCGCAACTGGAGCGGGAGCTTCGTTCCGGTCCACCTGCCACCGTTGC
>JANPDB010000462.1:0-1636 GCA_031431255.1 Acidimicrobiia bacterium
ATCGGACGGGCGCTCAGCCCCATCCGGCGTTCGCACTGCGCCACGGGAACGACGGCTCCGGGGCGACGCCGGCGTGGACCACGTACGTCCTCGGCCCGGTTCGGTCTGCATACCGCGCGACCAACGCCTCCATCTCTCGGCCGAGTTCGAGCGCGTCGTCGTCGGACAGATCGATCGTGCGCCATCCGTCGGTGAACGAGGGACTCGCCCGTTGTGAGGCCGACTCCTCGAGGTCGACGACCGATCCCTCGGCGCCATAGGCAACGAAGCTGAGCCCGAACGAGCGCGACGCCGCGAGCGCCTCGTCCATGCCGTCCATGAACCGGCGCAGGACCATCAGTCGGCCACCGTCGAAGAGGCGCACCCGCGCATCGAACGGGATCAGTTCGAACGGGACGACGAGCTTGCGGGCCGGCGCTCGATAACGAGGCATCGCCACACCCGCCCGCTGCTGCTTGCCGCGTCGCTCGAGCAGGCCTGCCTCGACGAAGCGTGGCACCCAGTGCGCGAGCGAACTGGCCGGGCGGCCGAGCACCCGCGCCGCACTGGTGAGGGTGTGCGTCTGGCGGAGGAGCACGATCGTCCCCACCATCGTCTGCTCGCCGATCGGTGGCTGGTTCGCGGACCAGATCGACCGGCGGATCCTGATGACCGGGGCTGATCTCGCTCGGCTCGGACTCAGCGGACTGCTCGCGTTGTTGCTGTTCGGCGGAAGTCCGCCGGTCGCACTGGTCTGCGGACTGATCGTCGCGACGTCGATCGCAACGTCGTTGTTCGACCCGGCCTACAGCGCCGCCGTGCCGAGCATCGTCGCCGACGAGCAGCTGCCGGCGGCGAACGGTCTGAACATGGAGAACGGCGCAGTCGGCGGCCTCGTCGGGCCGCTCGCGGGTGGGGCGCTGATCGCAGTGACCGACATCGGATGGGTCATGGTCGTGAACGCGGCGACGTTCGCCTGGTCGGCGGCGTGCATCGCCACGTGCCGTCTCCCGAGACCGGTCGGCGCGACCCTGCCCGGTGGCGAGCGTGCCCACCTGCGGGGAACGATCGACGAGCTGCGAGCGATCCCGGGGCTCGGGCGGGTGGTGGCATTGGCGACGACGTTGAACATGGTGGTGGCGCCGGTGCCGATGATGATCGCGGCGCTCGTGGTGGATCGGCTCGGCGCAGGACCGACCACCTTCGGGATGCTGGAAATGCTGTTGAGCGTGTCGGGAGCGTTCGCCGTGATCGGTGCCGCCGTGGTGCTCGCGACGGTGGCGTTCACACGCGATCCGAGGCCCTCGCTGAGGTCGTCACCGGCGCCCTCGGCGCCGACGTGGGCCGTGCGAGTGCCACGCGCACACCCTCAGACGCGTGACACCGTCGGGTGACCCGCTGGTATCCGGGTGGGTCAGCGGGCGGTGTTGCGGCGGCGGCGGGTCCGGCGTTCGAGGGCCAGGCCGACCAGTTCGTCGATCAGCGCCGAGTACGACAGGCCGCTGGCGATCCACAACTTGGGGTACATCGAGATCGGCGTGAATCCCGGGATCGTGTTCACCTCGTTGCACAGAAAGCCGCGCCCGCTGGGGCCGTCCTCGTAGAAGAAGTCGACTCGGGCCATGCCCTCGCACCGCAGCACCTCGAAGATCCGCAC
>JANPDB010000463.1:0-6663 GCA_031431255.1 Acidimicrobiia bacterium
CTGGCCGCAGTCGGAGTCACCTTCCCGGAGCACCTTCGGAGCCGGGCATTCGCCGCGAACTCGACCGTGTGGGGTGTGATGTCGTTCGCCGGGCCCGCGCTCGCCGCCGCCCTGGTCCGAACCCCTCTCGGATGGCGCGCCGTGTTTGCCGTCAACATCCCTCTCACGCTCTTCGCGGCATTCATCGGCTGGAACCGACTGCCGGGAAAGCGCGAGGGAGCATCGGTGTCCTTCGACCTCCGGGGGCTTGCTCTGCTTGGCGCCTTCCTGACCCTGCTGCTTGTGGGGGCCACCGAGTTCAATGCAGAGGCTGTGATCCCTATCGCCGCCGCCCTCGTGCTCGGCGGCGTCTACTGGAGGCACGCGCGGCGCACGGCCTCACCAATTCTCGAACTCCGTCATCTCACCAAACCCCCCTTCGCGGCCATCAACATCGCCGTGTTCCTGTTGTTCGCCGGCGGACTCGCCGTGGAAGGGTTCGTGCCGTTCTACGTGACCGGAGCACTCGGACGTTCACGAGAAATCGCCGCATTCTCCGTCACCTTCATGGCCCTCGGATGGACAACGGCATCGATCGTCGTCAGTCGCCTGCTCGATCGTTTCACGAACACCCAGGTGATGCTCGCCGGTGGTCTGCTCACGATTCCACCACTGGTGACCGGCCTCGCGGTCTACGGTTCGACAGCGACGCCAGTGGCGGTCGTCGCGGGAATGTCGTTCCTCCAGGGCTGCGGCATCGGTGCAGTCACGAACGCCGGCCTGACCCTCCTGCAGCGATCGGCCGACGCTACTGACATGGGCCGGACCAGCGCCGCGCATCAGTTCCTGCGCAATCTCGGATCGACCGTCGGCGTTGCCGCCGTGAGCGGAGTGCTGTTCGGCGTGATACGCCATCGAGTCGGGGACCTCGAGGAGATCCGCCCGCTCCTCAAGGGCGAAGACACCGCGGTGAGCGATGTCGCCCGATCGGCGATCGCGGCCGGCTACCGAGCTTCGCACATCGTGTCCTTGGTGCTGTCTCTCGGAGCGGTTCTGATCATCATCCGCCTGCACCGCTGGACGAAACGAACGATCTGACCCTTCGACGCGAAACTGCCCGGGACTCGCCGGCCCGGGCAGGAATCGCAACAACCGGCGGTGCCGCGGCACCCGACGGCGAGTGGTCAGACGTTGACGACGTAGGTCGAAGCCATCTTGTCGTGCCAGGTCTGCTTGTCCTTGTCCCACAGCATCCAGAAGTAGCCGAGTGCCAAGGGAATGGCCGAGACGATGCGACCGACGTAGCGAACGGCAGCTGACCCGTACCCGATCGGCGACGCACCGGAGGTGGAAACGACGCGCAAGCCGAGCGCCTTCTTTCCGAGCGTGGCGCCCTGCCCACCTTCGAAGTAGATGTAGTAACCGAGCCCGAGCGCGGTGGACAGCGCCTGCCCCGCTGCTCCGCCTCCGAGGATCGCTCCGAGGATGGTGCCCACCACCCCGACGATGATTCCATCGAGAAGTGCGGCGAGAAACCGCTTGCCAAAGCTGGCACGGGTCATGGTGTGTCCTCCGGGTAGATGATCCCGTGCAGCATTGCGGAGGATCGCTCCGTCGTCAACGACGGTGCGCGGGCCGTTTCACCACACCGGGAACGACACCGTCTCAGGCCAACCGGAGAATCTCCCGATCTGGAGAGGAAATCACCGGAGCTTGTGGGCCATGATGGGACGACCATCACACCGAACCACACGGAGCAACCATGGCGAAGCCATCGAAGACCGACAAACTCACGCACCTCGCAGCCGTCCCGCTGTTCTCGTCCTGTACCCAGAAGGAATTGAAGGAACTCGCCAGCCTCTGCGACGAGGTCGAGGTGTCGGCCGGCAAAGTCATCGTGCGCCAGGGCTCCACCGGGTTCGAGTGCTACGTCGTGCACGACGGATCGCTCAAGGTCGAGATCGACGGCAACCTCGTGACGACCCTCGGGCCGGGATCGCACTTCGGTGAGTTCGCCCCCATCGACAAGCGGCCCCGCTCGGCAACGGTCACCGCGATCACCGATGCCACCCTGCTGGTTCTCGGGCCGTCGCAGTTCTCCACGGCTCTTGCCCACATCCCCGGCCTCTCGATGAAGCTCTTGTCGGCGATGTCGGAGCGGCTCCGCGAAGCGAACGGTACCCGCTTCTCCCACTGAGAGATGTTCGATCGGCGACCGCCTCGGAGCACGCTCCGGGGCGGTCGTCCGCGTCGCCGTCAGTTCCGCAGATCCTCGTCGATCGGGTCGACCCCGAGGATGCCGTCAACCGAGCGAAGTTCTTCGAGCGCGGCTGTCGGCACCGCGTCGTCGGTGTCGAGGATCATCAGGGCGCTCCCTCCCGTCTCCGAGCGACCCAGTGCCATGTTCGAAATGTTCACTTCGTGCTTGGCGAGTGTGACGCCGACGGCGCCGATCATGCCTGGACGATCGTCGTTGCGCACAACGAGCAGATGGCGCGAAGGCGGCACTTCCACCGCATGATCGTCGACCATCACGATGCGCGGCTCCATCCGGAGACCGGCGATCGTACCGGCGAGGGAGTGGCCGCACGACGTGCGGAGTTCGATCTTGGAGCGATAGTCGAGTGAGAGCGACGACTTCGTCTCGCTGACCGACATCGAGCGCTCGTCGGCAAGCTGGGGCGCGTTGACGTAGGTGACCTGATCGTCATGCACGGCACCGAGCAGACCCTTGAGGACGGCGAGGCGGAGGATGCGCGTGTCGTAGTCGGCGATCTGGCCGGCAAAGGTGATCGCCAACTCGGACGGCGTTCCATGGCAGAGGCCGGCTACAAGGAGCCCGAGTCGTTCGGCCAGCGGCAGGTATGGGCGGATGGTCTCGCTGGCCGCGGCGGCGTCCACATTGACGGCGAACGGCACGAAGTCGCCGGCGAGAGCCAACTGGACCATGTCGGCAATCGTGTCTCCGGCCTTGTCCTGCGCCTCACGAGTGCTCGCGCCGAGGTGCGGGGTGACAACCACTCTGTCGAGGGTGAAGAGCGGCGAGTCCGTGCAGGGCTCGTCGCTGAACACGTCGAGACCCGCACCGGCGATCTGGCCGGACTTCACGGCGTCATAGAGCGCGACCTCGTCGACGATGCCGCCGCGAGCCGTGTTCACGATTCGGAGGTCCGCCTTCGCCAACTTGAGCATGGTCGCACCGATGATGCCGTTCGTCTCCTTGGTCTTCGGGAGATGGACCGACATGAAGTCGGATTGACGCATGCACTCCTCGAGGGTGTGCAGCTCCGCGCCGAGAGCGGCGGCACGATCATGGGAAATGTACGGATCGAACGCGATCACCCGCATCCCGAAAGCTGTGCAACGCTCGGCAACAAGCGCCCCTACCCGGCCGAGGCCGATGATCGAGATCGTCTTGCCGTACAGTTCGACTCCCTCCCATTTCGACCGCTCCCATTTGCCGTTCTTCAACGCGCTGTGGGCCTGGGCGAGGTTGCGCGCCGTGGCCAGCAGCAGCGCCATGGCCTGTTCGGCGGCGGAGACCACGTTCGATTGCGGCGCGTTGACGACCATGACGCCGCGGCGGGTGGCAGCCGGGACGTCAACATTGTCGAGACCGATTCCGGCCCGGCCGACGACAGCAAGAACATCGGCATGCTCGAGAAGATCGGCCGTAACCTTCGTGGCCGATCGGATGATCAGCGCATGGGCGCCGACGATCGCATCGTTCAGCTCCGCGGGAGAGAGACCTTCTTGCACGTCGACGGTGTGTCCCGCCTTGCGAAGTCGCTCCAATCCGCCTTCGGCGATGGACTCGGTTACCAGGATGCGTGCCACAGGGTCAGCAAGGCTAGGCGTCCACCGTTGGACGTTTCGTACGATCCCGCGTTCTCCGACGTGGCGCCGGTCACGTGACCGGCACGGACAATGTTGACGGAACATCCGCGGCGGTTCCGTAGGCTCGACCCCCGTGTCAACGACCCCCGACCTCCGCATCCCCGCCGAACTCCTCCCGCGCGACGGGCGTTTCGGGTGCGGACCCTCGAAGGTCCGTTCCGAGGCACTGGCGGCACTCGCGGCGACGGGCACCTCATTCCTCGGAACGAGCCACCGCCAGGAACCGGTCAAGCGTGAGGTCGGCCGACTACGGAGCGGCCTGCGATCGCTCTTCTCGCTCCCCGAGGGCTATGAGGTTCTACTCGGGAACGGCGGGTCAACCGTGTTCTGGGACATCGCCACGCTCGGTCTCATCGGGAGTCGGAGCCAACACCTCGTGTTCGGTGAGTTCTCGTCGAAGTTCGCCGAAGCCAGCACCGCCGCGCCATTCCTGGATGACCCGGAGGTGATAAGCGCCAGGCCCGGCACCTCGGCGCAGACGATCGCCCGGCCGGCAGTTGGTCCGGGTGGGGTCGATGCGTACTGCCTGACCCACAACGAGACGTCAACCGGCGTCGCCACGACGATCACCAGGCCGATCGGCGCGGACGAAGCACAACTCGTCCTCGTCGATGCGACGAGTGCGGCCGGAGGACTCCCGGTCGACGCCGAGCAGTTCGACGCCTACTACTTCGCCCCGCAGAAGTGCTTCGCATCCGACGGCGGACTCTGGATCGCGCTCTGCTCGCCACGAGCTCTTGCCCGCATCGCTGACGTGAAGGCATCAGGCCGATGGATTCCGGCATCTCTCGATCTCACGATTGCACTCGACAACTCGACGAAGAACCAGACGTACAACACGCCGGCGTTGGCCACGATCTTTCTCGCCGCCGAGCAAACCGACTGGATCAACGCCAACGGGGGCCTCGAGTGGGCAAACGCCCGCTGCTGCGAATCGAGCGATCACCTCTACGCCTGGGCCGACTCCCGGACGTTCGCAACACCTTTCGTGGTCGATCCGAATGATCGTTCGGCTGTCGTCGTCACCATCGATCTCGACGGTGTCGACGCGTTGATGGTGAGCGCGGTGCTCCGGGCCAACGGCATCGTCGACACCGACAGCTACCGCAAGCTCGGGCGCAATCAGCTGCGAATCGCCACGTTCCCGAGCATCGACCCCGACGACGTTCGAGCGCTCACCACGTCCATCGACTGGGTTGTCGAGCACCTCGTGTAGTGCACTGAGTCGGAAGTTCCTGTTACATCGATCCTTCGGAGAACGCGCCGAGGTACAGCCAATCCGCGCCATTCGATGTCACAGGGACTTCTGCGAAGTTGCACAAGGGGCTTCCGGATCAGATCAGGTCACCGTTGCCCGGGGAATCCGTCCCGACCCGGAACTCGCCGGCGCGGTCCGACTCGCCGACCGCCGGGCGTCTCCCCGCCTCTCGTTCGGCGATGGCCACAGCGTCTTCGGCCGCCTTCTCTTGCCTCCACAGTTCCTGATGCGCCCAACGGCGCGCCTGTTCTTCGTGAGCCTCGGCGATCTCGCGTTGCAAACCTAGCGATGCCTGCCTCAACTCGGAGATCACGGCCTCGACCTGTCGCTCGAAGGACGAGTAGTCATCATCGAAATCGATCCGAGCCGGCCCCTCCCACTGGTCACGGGCGCGGTCGAGGAACGGCGCCAGCGCGCGGTGTCCCTCCTCGATCGACGCGATGGCAGCCGCACAGTCAGCGATTGCGTCGAGCAAACCGACTTCGTCGATGACAACCGGGTTCCAATTCGGAGTCCACGAGGGCATGAACGAAAGGATGACTGCCTGAGGCGCGCCCGCCAAGAGTTCACCGTTCCTTGCCTCGAACGGTCGATGAAAAAGCGTGCGCCCGGCGCAATGACGCGGGAAGCTCGTTCCCCGCAGGTGCTACTTCGGTTCTCGGATCCCGCCGTCGGTGATCCAAAGGACTACGCCGTAGCCGATGAGTCCGACCACCAACAAGCCACGAACGATGCCCGGGTACACCGACGGCGACTTGGCGTCGTTCGCCGCAACACGACAGGAGAGCAGCGGTCCGACGGTGCCGATCACCGTGAGGATCACGGGGAGCGCGGTGCGGAGGAACGCGAATTCGGGGGTGGAGAGCATCGTGCTCAGAGACGGCGGACCCTGCGCCACGTTCACCGCACCCCCGAGCGCGCCCATGACCGACCCGGCCACGGCAGAGAACACGAGGGCCAACGCCGTTTCGCTGTTCGGCCCGACCGTCGACCCGGTGAACACACCGGTGGCGATCGCCGCAAGGCCGGCCACGAGACCGAACAGCGCCGCGACAACGCTGGGGACGATGAGCTGACGGTTCGCCATTCGGCCGCGGTGCCGAGGGAGGGACTTCAACAGGTCGGGTCGATCGGCGTCCTGTGCCAGCGGTTCGACCAGGTCGAGACCCATGACGAAGAAGCACAGCGCGCTTAGCACTACGAGAGGCAAAGCTCCTTCGTAGGAGAGCCTCAGGAGGCCACCCGCAACGATCGCCAGCACCACGACCCGGGTAACCCGGGCAACCGGCCACCGGGCCATGCTCCGAAGACCTCGCACCACCACGGCCTTCCCCGGGCCACTCTGTCCGCGAACACGGAACCATGGTTGTCGACGCGCCCGTTCCGAGGCGAGCTGACGCCGAAGAAGCACCACTCCCCGCAGATCCTGCGTCGACACGGCAAATCGAAGCTGACTGATCAGCCGGGCGCGTCGTTCGGCCGCCTCGACACCGACACCTCCGAGACCGACGAGCGCAAGCACCAGAAGC
>JANPDB010000464.1:0-5932 GCA_031431255.1 Acidimicrobiia bacterium
AGCGTTGTGCCGATCCCCTGCGCAGCGATCTGGGCGCGAAACGCGGCCGGCTCCGCAAGGTGGGCGAGCGTGAAGGCGTGCGCGGCCGTACCGGCCGTCGCCAGACCGAACCACGCTCCGGCGGCCAGGTTCGACGTGGCGTCGAGGCCGGCAATCGCCGCGGTGCGGGCGGCGGCCACCGCGGCATCCGGATCCGTACGACGGCTCCCCATCTCGATCGTGCGACGCCCGTGGGCAGCGGTGACCATCCGGCTGGCCGCGGCGGCAACGGCGCAGTCGTGGTTGAGGATCGACAGGATGACCGTTTCGAGCACAACGGCTTCGGCAAAGGTCGACTCGACGGTGAGAACTGGACTGGTGGGGAAGTACACCTCGCCTTCCGGGTACCCCCACACGTCACCGTGGAACCGGTACCCGGCGAGCCACTCGAGCGCGCGCGCCGAAAGACCGAGCCGGCTGAGGAAGTCGATGTGGTCCGGCGTGAACCGGAAGGCTTCGATCGCCTCGACGACCCGGGCTGTCCCGGCAACGACGCCATAGCGTCGGCCCGCCGGCAAGCGGCGGGTGAACACCTCGAACACCGCTCGGCGGTCGGCGATCCCCGACTCGAGCGCGGCATCGATCATGGTGACTTCGTAGCGGTCGGTGCGCAAAGCGGCGTCCAGCACGCCCGCCATCATGACTCAAACCGAGTCCCCCAGCAACTCACTATGAGTCCCGCTGGGAGAGAGGTCGCCCCCATATGTGGGGGCAGAACGCCTCCGAAGCGCTCTGGGAGGCGTTCAGCCGCATCGTGCCCGTTTTCCACAACGCCGCCGGAGCAGGCACGATGGATCAATGGCTCCGACCTCTCCCGCCCCGGCTCTTCTTCCCGACCTCCAGGCCGTCCAGCAACAGTCGAAGCGCTTCGGCTCGACCGTGTTCTGGGCCACGACCCGCCCCGACGGACGGCCGCATGTGGTCCCGGTCGCTGCGGGATGGATCGACGGATCGCTGACCGCGTTCGTGTTGACGAGTTCCGTCAAGGTCGCGAACCTCCGCCGAGACCCGAGGGCGATGGCTCATTGGAACGTCTCGGAGGCCACCGGCTGGGACAGCCTGATGATCGAGGGAACGGTGACCGTCGTCGACGACACAACCGGCCGCACCGCGCTGTGGGGTCGCATGGGCTACGACCTCGCGCCGTTCGAACCGGGCGGTCCGTCGGCCGATTCCCACGTCTTCCTCCAACTGACGCCGACACGGGCGACGCTGCTCGAGATGTACGGCATCAAGGGACGCCACCACTGGCGAGCGGGCTGACGGCGTCCCTCGAGCCCACCGAAGCCGAGCCCCTCGTTGGACCACATGAACAACAACCCCCATCGAGGCCGCCTGAACGTCGGTCTCGCCATCTTGCTCACGCTTGCCGTCGTCTTCGCGTCGACACCGGCAGGTTCTGCGCGCCGCGCCGTGAAGGTCCGCCCGAAGCGCGCCCCGGCGCCGACAACGACGACGCCGGTGGTGACCACAACCCTGCCGACGACCACAACCACGCCCGGCTTGCCCAGTGCACAGATCACCACGTTCGAGTCGACGAGCACGTCGGCGAGGATCGGACTGGTGCCCACCGGGCGGACTGATCTGGCTGCGTCCGTCACGGTCGACACCATCGGGTTCGAAGAGGGAACCCGCACGGTGAGGTTCCCTGCGGGGGTCTCCGACCTGAATGTGGGTGTCAGCTTCAACCCCGATACGAAGTACACCTTCCGGGCGAAGTGGGTCACCGCGGACGGATTGACGGGAACCGAGGACAGCAAAGTGGTGGCCCCGTACTTCCCTCAGCCGAGATACCGCGGGCCGGTGCCGGTCGCCGGGTCGGGTTGGAGCGTGCTGTTCACCGCGGACTTCACCCCCACGCGTCGTAATCCGTGCGCCCCGATCGATGTCTTCTATGACACGACCAACCAGCAACTCGACCTCACGGAGACCATCCGCTCAGCCGTGGCCCAGGCATCAGCCGCGTCGGGCGTGCCGATGCAGCTCGTCGGGGCCGGTCGCGTTCGCCCGTCAACGCCCCGCGTGCTGGTCATCGATTGGGTGCGCGGCCAGACCGAGTGGCTCGGGGTAGCTCGCCAGGCGAACCAGGTGGACGCCCGGGGCGTCGTGTGGAGGACAACGCTTTCGATCTCGCTCGCCGCGTCGCGTGGGGTCGCCCGGGGCCGTTGGGAGACGGTCGTGCTTCACGAGCTCGGACACATCCTCGGGCTCCAGCACAGCCACGATCCGACCTCGCTGATGTTCTCACCAGCCGAGTCGAGAGAGTCGTGGCCTTGGGTGACCACCGTGTTCACGGAAGGTGATCGACGTGGACTCCTCGCCGTGAACGCCGGCGTGTCAGGCGGATGCTCCCCAACGATCGAACCGGGCGATCTCTGGAACGGGCAGCAGGGGCCCTAGCCGAGGGACCCCCACCCGGCGAGGCTGCACGAAACGCAGTGTTCTCGTACAGTCGGCGGGAGTGGACTCGACCATAGGCAGCTGGGTGCGACAGGGGCGGCGTCGCCTCGATCTCACGCAAACCGCCTTTGCCTCCGAAGTCGGCTGCACCGAGTCGATGCTCAAGAAGGTCGAGGCCGGGATCCGGACGCCTTCGCCGCCTCTTCAGGCGCGTTTCGAACTCCTCCTCGGTCCTCCCACTGATGACGCCGCGCCGAAGGGCCGGCCGAGTGACCTGCACACCGTGGTTCTGGCGGACGCCGCGTCCGGAGCGGTCGTCGACGCGTGCATTCAGGATCGCCTGCTGGCGGCCGCTTCGCCCGAGGAAGCTTTCGACGTCCAGCGCGCGCCTTCCGTCGACGGGGCCGTTGTCGTCTTGGTTCGAGGACCTCAGCTGGCTCGCACGTTTTCGCGGCTCCTCCTCCAACGCGGTGTCCGGCAGGTGGTCGTGCACAGCAGCATCGGCGGCCCCGACCAGGCCGTCGCTGAAGCACGCAGCTTCGCCGAGTCTGTCGATGACGGTCGTTTCGAGACGACAACGGTGACCGCGCTGCTCGGGACTGAGCTGCTGACGCCGGCACAGAAGACCGGTCTGGCCGAAGTGCGTTTTGCCAACACCGGGGTCGTTCCGCGTCGTCCACGCCGGCTCATCGGGCGTGATGAGCTCGTCGACCGCGTGGCTTCGAAGCTGACAAGCGGAACGGACCGGTTCATCACGCTCACCGGGCCGGGTGGCGTCGGAAAGAGCTCCCTCGCACTCGCTGCGTTGGACGCCGCGGTTCGGGTCCAGCCGATGACGCTCGTCAGCGTCGACTTGAGCGTCGCCGGCGGACTCGACGAGGCCAACGACTCCGTGTCCGCAGCGCTGGCCGAGGTCGACGCGCAGACAGACGGAGCGACATGGCAAGACCGCCTCCGGCAGTGGACGGGCGTGCTGTTCGTCGACAACGCCGAACACGTCCGGGGGGTCTCCGCACTCCTCGATGAAGTGATTGCCACCACGCACGCCTCGGTGATCGTGACGTCGAGAACGCGACTCGGCACGCCGTCGGAGACCGAGATCGGCGTGGGACCACTAGCGACTTCGTCCCCCGTCGGCGAACGGAGCGACGCGGCTGAGCTGTTCCGACACCACGCTGCGGCCGCCATGCCGAACGGCATCGGAGCCGACCGAGCGGTCGAGGAACTCTGCGCGCGACTCGACGGACTTCCGCTCGCGATCGAACTGGCCGCGGCGCGGACCCATCAGCTTCCGGTTTCGACGATGTCCCAGCACATCGCAATCCGAGTTGCCGACCTCTCGGATACTTCGCCCGGCTTGGCACCGCGCCACCGCACCCTGCGGGCGACTCTCGAGTGGTCGCTGTCGCTTCTCGATCCGGTGACGCTCGTGGCGCTGCGACGGCTCGCCGTCGTCGAAGGGGCTTTCGACTTCAACGCGATCACCCGAATCGGCCTTCGCTGGCCCGAGTCCCGCAGGAGCCCCGACGCCATCGTCGATGAACTTGCGGCCAACCATCTCGTCTTCCGAACGAACGACCGACGTGACGAAAAGCCCGTCGACAACAGTGTCTCACCCGCGCCCGAAGAGGCACCGAGTTGGCGCGTCTTCAGCACCCTTCGCGAGGTGCTGAGAACGCATCTTGATTCCACGGGGGATCGTCAGGCTCGGGCTGACCATGCGGCCTGGACCTTCGACGCTGTCGAACGATTGGCGCCGGAGCTCTACGGTCCCGGTCAGCAGCATGCCTTCGACCGTCTACGCCAGGCGTATCCGGACCTCCGCCAGGCGATCTCCTGGTCGATCGACGCGGGGGACCCGGAACCCTGCGCGATAGCGGTCAGCGCGCTGCAACGATTCTGGACTCGGGCAGGCCTCTTCGCGGAGGCCCGCTCCTGGATCGCCCGCATCCTCTTGTGCGACCTGACGGCGAGTACACGCGCCCGCCTGCTGAACACCACCGGCACCCTCGCATTTCTGCAAGGAGACGCGCAGGCCGCGCTCGGACCGCTCGAGTCGAGCCAGATCCTGTTTGCGGAGGTCGGCGACGAACGAGGGGAGGCCGATGCACTGGCCAATCTCGGTGTGTGCTTCGGGCAACTGGGCGATCTCGCCCCCGGCGTCGAGCACACCGAACGATCGCTCGAACTGCGCCGCCGCGCCGGTGATCTGCGAGGCGTGGGAATCTCCCTCGGCAACCTCGGCCAGTTCGCCAGTCTCCGGGGAGATCGGGCTGCCGGTCGTCGGTTTCTCGGCGAGTCGATCGAGGTGCACCGCCAGATCGACGATGGCTACCTCCTGGTCGAAGCCCTCCAGGATCTGGCCCGGATCGAAGCTGCCGATGACCTCTTCGACCGAGCGGGTGGCAGATTGCTCGAAGCACTCGAGATCGCCGAACGCCTCCAGGCGGCCCGCATGGTGTCGTCCGTCGTCCTCACCATGGTCGAGATCACGGCAACGGACCACCTCCGCACGGAGCGGTGCCGGCTCGGAGCTCGGCTCATCGGGGCCGCCCAGTCGGCACGTCGCCGGGCCGGGCTACGTACTCCCCTACCGGGAAGTCCCGCGGTGGAACACATCGCCGGTTCGCTCGGTCCGAGGATGTGGGAGTCCCACCTGACCGAAGGGGCGGCGTTCTCGCCCGACGCCCTACGCGAGACGGCGGACCGGTTTCTCCATCGTGGACGGGTTTCCCGTGACCTGAACAGCCCCGGCTCACAGCAGCTCAGCGCTCGCGAACTCCGGGTCCTTCGGCTTCTCGGCGACGGGGCCACCAACAAGGACATCGCCCGTGAACTGGGGATTCGCCCATCGACCGTGGCCTCGCACGTGCGAGCCGTCTTCGCCAAGCTGGGCGTCACGTCTCGGGCGGCAGCAGTCGCCGTCGCCTCCGAAGGCGGCCTGAGGTAGCGGACGAGTGGTGTCCCTTTCGGACACAGGGACGCCGCGGCAGGGGGTTCCAGTCGTCCGAACAGGCGATGCGCGGCAACAGACCGGGTCCTTACGGTCGATGCATGACCTCAACCATCTCCACCACTTCTTCACGCCGTCGGCGCTTCGGTGCAGCAGCCGTCTCGCTGACCATGGTGACCGGCTTCGCCGTCGCCACGGCCTCATCGGCCGGTGCTGCTCCCCACAAGGCGAAGGCGAAGGCTCGTCCTGCCCTTGTACGCAAGGCCGCGGTTGTCACCCCGGCAGCTCGCGTCGCCATCCCGTCCGCAGCGCTGACGCCAGCTCCGGCCTGGCAGACCTCGGGTTGAGCCGGACCCTCGAGGCATTCCGATCCATGGTCGTCAGCGACGACCTCACCGCCGACCAGTTGCGTCAGCAGCTCGTCGATCGCGTCGGGTCACTGGGCTGGGTCATCGAAGGAGTCGTCCAGAGCATCGCGTCGAGCGATGTCGACGCCGCTACGCGGCTCTGGGGTGACGAAGCGATTGATCTGCTCTGGGA
>JANPDB010000465.1:0-3860 GCA_031431255.1 Acidimicrobiia bacterium
TTGCGTCCGGTCTGTGCCGTTCCCGTCTTGGCCGCGACCTGGACGCCGCTGATGGCGGCGCGTTGCGCGGTGCCTCCGTTGACGACGTCGATCATGAGGTCGCGGATCTTCGTCGCCGTCTCCTCGGACACGGCGCGGCGCCACTCGTTGCGTGGTTCGCCGCGGACCTTGGTCCCATCCGAATCGCGGATCTCTTGCATCACATGCGGTTCCATGATCACGCCTCCGTTGGCGACCGCGGCGGCGACGAGAGCCATCTCGAGAGGGGTGGCCGCCACCTCGCCCTGTCCGATTGCGGCCTGGGCGAGCTGGGGATCGTTCCGTTTGAAGAACGGCACTTCGGGGAAGGTCGAGGCGGCGGCCCCGGGTGAGAGGTCGAGGGGCGGTGTGCGGTTGAAGCCGAACGCGACGGCGCCGTCGTGGAGTCTCTCCGGCCCGAGGTCGAGGCCGAGTTGGGCGAACGCCGTGTTGCACGACACGCGGAAGACGACCGGGAGGGTCCCTCCGCATTCGGTGCCGCCGAAGTTGCGCAGCGGCCGCTGGGTGAATCGCAGGGGGAGCGCGCGGAGCTGCGGGTACACCGGCGTCTCCAGACCGATCACCTCGGTCTCGAGGCCAGTGGCGGCGGTGATGGTCTTGAACGTGGAGCCCGGTGGATACCGCTCGCGATACGACCGGGCGAGCAACGGTTTGGTGGGGTCGTCTCGGAGGCGTTCATAGGCGGTGCGTGTCGTGTCGACGTCAGTGGACGCCAGTGGGGTCGGATCGAAGCGAGGCGTCGACACGGCCGCAAGGATCGCGCCCGTCCGGGGATCGATCGCGACGACCGACCCACGGCGACTGCCGAGTGCCTTCGCCGCGACGCGTTGGATGCGGTCATCGACGGTCAATGTGACGTCGCTGGTGACGGTCTTCGACGCAAGCAGATCCCGGAGGCGCTGTGGGGACAGGTTGACCTTTCGCCCGGCCAGGTCGGCGTTGTAGGAGTGCTCGACGCCGGTCGTGCCGTAGACGAACGAGAAGTAACCGGTCAGGTGGCCGTAGAGCGAACCGCCCGGGTACTCGCGGACGTAGGCATAGCGACTCTGTGGGTCGGGGTTCTTCGACGACTCGGCGAGGACCTTACCGTCGGCGGTGAGGATGCGGCCCCTCTGCTGGCCGAAGTCGCGTTCGGCATTGCGTGAGTTGCGCGGGTCGCTGGCGAGGTCCTCCGCCTTGATGACCTGCAGCACGTTGAGCTGCGCGATCATGGCGAGGAAGAGGACCACGAGCGCGATGCCGAGTCGTCGGATCTGCGTGTTCATCGACCGCTGCCGCCCAGCATTCTGGTCTCGTCTTCGTTCCCGCCACCGAAGCCGTCGCCGTCCGGCGCGGCTCGTGGGTCTCGGAGAGTCGGGGTGTTCTTCTCCTTTCGCTCCTGACGGCGCTGGCGCCAGCTGAGGGGTTCGGGTTCGCCGAGGCGGGCATTGGAATCGTGGGAGATCCGGGCGAGCAACGCCAGAAGGACGTAGTTGACGACGAGGGACGAGCCGCCGTAGCTCACGAAGGGCAGGGTGACGCCGGTGAGCGGGACGAGACGCGTGACCCCCCCGACGATGATGAACGTCTGCATTCCGAGGATGGTCGTGAGGCCGACGGCGAGAAGCTTGTCGAATGCGGTGTCGGCACGAAGCGCGATGCGAAGGCCGGCACCGACGAGTAGCAGGAAACACAGCAGCACCGCGGTGGTCCCGAACAGACCAAGTTCCTCGCCGATGGCAGCGAGGATGAAGTCGTTGTATGACGCCGGAATCCGGGTGGGGCGTCCCTGGGCGAGGCCGGTGCCGGTCAGGCCACCGGAACCGAACGCGAACGCGCTCTGCACGAGTTGGTACCCGCTAGCGGTCGCATAGCTCCACGGGTCGAGCCATGTGGTCACTCGCGTTTGCACGTGGCCGAAGAGCTGGTAGGCGGTGGTTGCGCCGGCGGCGAACATCGCCACACCGAGGCCGAGGAACGCGGTGCGTCCGGTGGCGACCCAGAGCATCGATACGAAGAGGGTGAAGAAGAGCAGCGAAGAGCCGAGGTCCTTCTCGGCGACCATCACCGCGATCGAGAATCCCCATGCCAGCAAGATCGGTCCGAGGTGACGGAACTCGGGGATGTGCACGCCGAACACCCGACGTCCGGCGACGGCGAGGAGTTCACGTTTCTCGACGAGATATGACGCGAAGAACAGGGCAAGTGTGAGCTTTGCGACCTCTCCCGGCTGAAAGGTGATGGGGCCGAGCCGTGCCCAGATCCTCGATCCGTTCCGTTCGTAGCCGATGCCCGGCAAGAGCGGTGCGAGCAGCAGGGCGATGCCGGCGAAGAAGAACGTGTAGCGGGCGTATTGCAGGCGCTTCGCTTCGCGCACGATGACGATGGTGGCGATGTAGCAGCCGATGCCGACCCCGGTCCACGCGGCCTGCTTGTTGGCGAGATCGGGGCGGAGTCTGACGATGAAGACGTAACCGATGCCGTTGAGCACCGCCGCGATCGAGAGGATGGTGGCGTCGGCGAATCTGGCGTAGCGACGCGTGGCGATATGTGCGCTTATCAGTAGCGCAGCGACGACGCCGACGAATGGTCGGATGTTCGTCGGAATGGTCGCCGTCTTGCCGAGCGAGACCAGCGTGTAGGCGCTCGCCGTGAGGGCCACGGCGAGGACCATGAGCCCGAGCTCGGTCCGCCGACGGGGCACGGCCAGTCGGGTGAGGCGCGCCACCGGCTACCGCGGCTTCTTGGTCGTCGTGGTGGCTGTTCTGGTCGTCGTCGTGGTCGGGGCGAACGGGTCGACGACCGCGGCGGGCACCGGATCGCTGACGGTGTCGCTTTCGATCAGCGTGGCTGTGTCGGCTCCTGTTCCTGGCGCGGTCGAGGAGGCTGACGAGTTAGTGACGGCCTCGTTCGGGACTGTTGTCGTTTCGAGCGTGAGCTGCACGAGCGTCGTCTCCGCGACGGTGGTCGCCGTCGGCTCGGTGTCGGCGCTTGGATCGTTCTGAATCGTCCAGACCACCACCCCGACGATGGCGGCGAGACAGGCGAAGAACAGCACGACACGGACGTTCACGATCCAGGGGCGTCGGGGGGCCTTCGGCTCAGGAGGTGAGCCGGGTGCCCCGGGACGGGCAGCCCCCGCTGCTTCGCTGCTCGACGCCCGCCCGAGGTTCCCGCCGCGTGATCTCGCGTCCGCCGTCAACCCGCTTCCGTCAAGACCGCTGACGACATCAACGACGATGACGGTGATGTTGTCGCGTCCGCCATGATCGACGGCCTCGCGTACGAGGGCCGCTGCTGCTTCCTGCGGGTCGCGGAGCTGGCGGAGGGTCGCCGCGATGGTCTGGTCGGTGAGCTCGGTCGGAAGGCCGTCGGAACAGATCAGAAAACGATCCCCGACGATCGGGACGACCTCGAGCACGTCGCACTCGACGTCGGGCTCCACGCCGAGCGCTCGGGTGAGGACGGACCGGCTCTTGTGGGTCCGGGCGTCCACGGCGGTGAGCTTCCCTTCGCGTTGCAGCTCTCCGACGACCGAGTGGTCCTCCGAGAGCTGTTCGAGGTCACCGCCCCGCAGCCAATACGTGCGGGAGTCTCCGACGTTGATCACCAGCAGCAGAGCGGGCGTGGTGTCGTCCCCCTCGACGACGGCGATGCCGGTCAGCGTCGTGCCCATGCCACGGAGATCCGGTTCACTTTCAGCCCTGGTGAGAATGCCGAGGTTCGCGGACTCCACTTGAGCGATCACGGCATCGGCGCGCAGCATGTCCTGGCCGGCGCCGAGCCGGGCGAGCGTCTCGACGGTGAGTTGTGCGGCGACCTCGCCGCCGACGTGCCCGCCC
>JANPDB010000466.1:0-3386 GCA_031431255.1 Acidimicrobiia bacterium
GGCCTACGCGCAAGGAGCGATGCGGGCGGGCGTGCATGTTCTCCAGCACACGCCGGTCACCGGACTCACGATGGACGGCGATCGCGTCGTCGGCGTCGAGACGCCCGGCGGCCCGATCTCGGCCGGCATGGTGATGAGCGCGGTCGGCGGCGACGTCACGTCCATCATGAACATGGCCAAGGTGCGTCTCCCGGTCAAGACGCATCCTCTTCAGGCCTTCGTCACCAACGCCTACGCCCAGGAGCTGAGTGCCATCGTCTCGTCGATCGAACTCCTCGGCTACGTCAGCCAGACCGCACGCGGACAGTTGCTCATGGGTGCCGAGTTCGAAACCCAGCCGACGTATGCGCGGGAGACCACGTTCCAGTCGATGGGAAGCGTGGCCACGAAGATCGCCTACCTGCTGCCGTTCGTGAAGAACCTCCGCATCCTTCGACAGTGGGCAGGGCGATGCGACGTCAGCGTCGACTTCTCGCCGATCATGGGTCCGACAACGGTCGACGGCTTGTGCGTCTCGACGGGTTGGGGAACGTGGGGCTTCAAGTCGATCCCGGCTGGCGGCGAGATGATGGCGGAGTACATCGCCACGGGCTCAGTTCCCGAGATGATCGCGCCGTTCTCGCTCGACCGCTTCGCCGCGGATCATCCAATGGCCGATCAAGGATCGACGGGAACCCGCTGATGCTGTTCACCGTGGGTCCGAAGATCGACCGGGGACCGAAGGAGGCGTGCTGATGCTGTTCATCACGTGCACGAACTGTGGCAGTCGATCGGTGGAGGAGTTCGCCTTCGGGGGCGAGCTCCCGACCGGGCCCGACCACGTCTCTGATCCCGACGCCCGTAACGTCGACTACGTGTGGTTCTACGACAACGTCGAGGGCCCGTCGGTGGAACGCTGGTTCCACACGGCGGGGTGCCGACGATGGACGACGGTGCGGCGCGACACACGTGTCGACCGGGTCCTTCCCGACATCGGCTGAATCGAAGCGTGCGAGGCCGTGCCCTCGGAGTTCTCTTGACCCCGGAGGTTGAGCGGCGGGTCGTCGCGGAACGCGACGATCCGGCGATCTCGGTATTCGTGTCACTTCGCGACCCCGTCCTGCGAAACGAACTCGGTTGTTTCGTCGCCGAGGGTCCAGATGTGGTGTCCCAGGCGGTTGCCCTCGGTCTCGAGATCATCAGCGCGCTTGTCGACGGCCGCCACCCGACGCCCGCCGTCCTTCCGCTTACCTGTTCGGTGTTCGCGGCGTCACCGAAGCTGATCGGCGAGATCACGGGTCTTGGCGTGCACCGTGGGGTGCTTGCGCTCGTACGCCGACCTCGGGAGCGCACTGTCGGCGAGACGATTGTCGACGCTCGCCGGATCGTCGTCCTCGAAGGCGTCGAGAACCCCGTCAACGTCGGCTTGATCGCCCGCAGCGTGGCGGGGCTCGGCTTCGATGCGCTTCTCGTCGATGCCACATCGGCCGACCCGCTGTATCGACGCTCGGTCACGGCATCGCGTGGGGCGACGCTTCGTCTGCCGTGGGCGCGGGTCGGACCTGCGCTGGCGGACCTCGAGGGTCATGGGTTCGTCACCGTGGCGCTCACGCCTGACCCCGGCGCGGCTGATCTTCGAAACCTCGGTCTGGCCGAGATTGATCGGGTGGCGTTGCTCGTCGGCACTGAGGGTGCTGGTCTCGGGTCGGGCACGCTCGCCGCCGCCGACGTGCTGGCCCGCATCCCGATGGCCCGCGGCGTTGACTCCCTCAACGTCGCCACCGCAGCCGCGATCGCGTGCTGGGAGTTAACCCGGTAACCGCACTGTCTCGATTGCGTGGCTGGTTGGCGCCACGTTGTCGAGTTTGCGACGTCGCCAACGCGACAACGTGGTGTCAACTCTCCACACCTCGTTTTGAGCGATCGCGCCGTTGGTCACCGGGGGCGGCTTCGGATCGGCGACAATGGAGTGTGCGTTCTTCTCTCGCTGACCTCCTTGCCCTCGGTTCGCCGCTTCTGGCCGATGGTGCAACAGGCACGAACTACTTCCAGATGGGGCTCTCTTCAGGTGAGCCGCCGGAGTTCTGGAACATCGATCATCCCGAGCGGGTCCAGGGCCTGTACCGCAGCTTCATCGAGGCCGGTTCCGACATCATCCTCACCAACAGCTTCGGCGGCACCGCCCAGCGCCTCAAGCTGCACAAGGCCCAGGACCGGGTCCGTGAACTGGCCATGTTGGCCGCGAGACTTGCCCGCGAGGTCGCCGATGCAGCGGATCGGCCGGTCGTCGTTGCCGGCTCGGTCGGTCCGACGGGCGAGTTGTTCGATCCGCTTGGCGCGTTGACGCCCGAGATCGCCATCGCCTCGTTTCAGGAGCAGATCGAGGGGCTACGCGATGGCGGAGCCGATGTGATCTGGATCGAGACGATGTCGTCGATCGACGAGGTGCGTGCCGCAGCACAGGCGGCGATCAACGCGGGAATGCCTTACACCGCGACGGTGTCGTTCGACACGGCCGGTCGCACGATGATGGGCCTCCTCCCGAGCGACCTGGTCAGCGTGTTCGACGGCCTTGCCGAGCCGCCGCTCGGCATGGGTTCGAACTGCGGCGTCGGCGCGTCCGACATCCTCGTGTCGTTGCTCTACATGTCGAAGCACGGCCGTGACGAGAGCCCGACGTTCATCCTCAAGGGGAACTGCGGCATTCCGAAGTTCGTCGGCACCGAAGCGGTGTACTCCGGCACGCCGGAGCTCATGGCCGACTACGCGCGCCTGGCCATCGCCGCGGGCGCACGAATCATCGGAGGTTGTTGCGGCACCTCGCCAGAGCACTTGGTGGCAATGCGGGCGGCCATCGACACTTACACGATCCAACCGTGTCCGACGGCCGAAGAGATCATCGAGACCATCGGGCCGATGGTCAACGCTCTTCCCGGAGCGGCCACCAGCACTCGATCCCGCGGACGTCGTCACGACAACTGAATCGGCCCACGTTGGTTGGAGCACTACAGCTCGGCGAGGTAACCGAGGAGTGCGGTGTTGACTTCGGCGGGACGCTCCTGCTGGGTCCAGTGTCCCGCCCCCTCGATCATCGTCATCGAGCGGTAGCCGGGAACGAGGCGGTTGCGGTCTTCGAAGTTGGGCGTACGCGAGATGACGAGGTCTTTGCTCCCGCCGATGAACCAACACGGCATGGTCATCGCGGAAACGGGTAAGGAAGCTACGCGCTCGTAGTTCCGGTCGAGGTTGCGGTACCAGCTCACGGGGCCGAAGTAGCCGCTGGCCTCGTACGAATCGAGGTACTGCGCGATGTCGTCCTCCGTGCACCACGCCATGTGGCCCGGTGTGAGCGACGCCATGCCGGTCAGGAATCCTGTGGTCGCCGCGGGTCGGGGCGCCGGCAGTTC
>JANPDB010000467.1:0-7504 GCA_031431255.1 Acidimicrobiia bacterium
GTTGAACGTGGTCTTCACGCTCTTGGACAGGAACGAGACAGCGCCGATGATGGCGACGGCGATGAGTCCGACCATGAGGCCGTACTCAACTGCAGTGGCGCCACGCTCCTCGATCTCAGCCTTGCGGCTGGCGACCCAGGACTGAATGGAGACGAATTGTTCGAGCATGTTTGGGATTCCTTCGGAAGGGGTGGAGTGATTGGTTCTCGGAACGTGGCTCGTCGAGAACCACGCACTCACCATCGGGCAACCACCAGACCGGTCGATCATCAAAGTTGATGATCTGTGGTGTTCTGCTGGGCGCATTGATCCTGGAGACCTACGGGAAATGGGTGTCCGTAGTCCGTTCGTACCGACTGGTCCGGAGCTTCGTCGAAGCCGGGACCTCGGGACGCTCGCCTACGGAGCGAGGTCGGCCTGGAGCCATCCCGTGCGGTATGCCAACGACACTGCGCCGACTACCGAACCGACGTCGAGTTTCGCGAGAATCCCCCGAATCTGGGTTCGGACCGTATTGAGCGAAACGTAACTCGTCCGTGCCACATCTTCTGGCGACGTCCCGAGCGCCAGATGACGGAGTACGTCTCGCTCGCGTTTGGTGAGTGACTCGAACGCAGCGAATCTCTCCTGGTTCGTTGCCCGAGTTGCTCGCAGTTCGCTGAGGAGCGACTCGCGCACGCTGACGCCGAGCACGGTGTGGCCGAGGGCCAGCTGCCGGGCTGTTTCGACGAGCTGCCCGATCGTTGCGCCGTCGTCGACGAACGCTCCAGCCCCGCGTTCGACCCATGTCGCCATCACGGTCCGATCACGATGTACACCTACTACCAACACGGCGATCGCCAGCCGACCGGCCAGGCGTAGGGCGGGTTCCAGGGCTTCGTCCTGGCAGTCGAGCGAACCATCGACGAGGACCAGTCGGGCCTCGCCGGACATCGCCGCACGTAGGTCCGCTTCGGGGCGGTTGGGGTCGATCCGGCCGACCAGGGGAAGCACGGTGCCGACGAAGGCGGCGAACAGTGTGCGGTCGGTGACAACGACGGTGTTCGGTCCCGGCATCGACGATTCCGAGCGGTCCTGGGGGTCGGCGTTGCGTTCCGTTACGAGCACGGTTTCCTCATCGACATTGATGAGAAGAACCTGAACCTTGAACTTTCGGGCAGCTGTTCTTGGGTGTCGGTCAGTCGGCGGTGATGGCCTTGATACGCGCTGCGACGGCCTCTGCCGCGGCACGGGCCTCCGGATCCGGCGTGCCCACCTGGGCCTGAAGGGCGAGCAGCTTCCCGAGATCGCCCTGCACGCGTATGCGGCCGCCCATGAATGCCGACATCGCTGCGGCCGGGTCCTGGTCCACGAGCAGCGCCCGAACCGTCACGTAATCCGCACTCACCGTGACCTCGGGGTTTTCTAGGTGTCCCTCGTCGAGATCGAGCTTCCCGGAGCTGGAATCGACGTGGGCGTGCATCGTCGCCTCGCCGAACGGGACATCGGTGACGATGAGGTTCATCAGCAATGGCGGCGCCGCCGGAGCGTTCGCGCTGAACTCTTCTCTGATCTTTCGGGCTTCGCCGATCCATCGATCGGACAGGAACGGAAAACGGGCCACGAGCTTCGAGGTTAGGCCCGTTCGCGCCGAATCAGTTGGCGCCCGGCGCTACGATCCGCAGCCGTGACGAACGAACCGACCGCGATGTTCAGCAAAGAGCCATGGTCCTGCACCGGCACGAACGGATGTGGCGTCTTAGTGCTGCACGGTTTCACCGGGAACCCCAGCTCGATGCGAGGGTTGGCTGAGGTCTTCGGCAACGCCGGCTTCTCGGTCGAGTTGCCTCTCCTCCCCGGACACGGCTCCACGACCGAGGATCTGATCCCGACCCGGTGGTCCGACTGGCTGGGCGCGGCGTTGGCCTCCTACGACGACCTCGCGGCGCGGGTCGAGAAGGTGGTCGTTGCCGGCCTGTCGATGGGCGGAACGCTCACCACGACGATCGGTCTCGATCGTCCCGCGACGGCCGGCCTGATCCTGATCAACGCGGCTGTCGAGCCGATGCCGTCGGAGGTGCGCGACATCCTCCGGCAGATGGCCGAGACCTCCGAGACGATGGACGCGATCGGCGACGACATCGCCAAGCCGGGCGTCACCGAAGGCGGCAACGATGCCACGCCCCTCCAGGCGCTTCTGTCGATGGTCGACGCGGGTGACGTGTTGACGCCTCGACTCGGCGAGTTGGCCATGCCCTGCCTGCTGCTCACCTCCCCCCAGGATCACACGGTGGCGCCGTCGGCGTCGGACTACTTCGCCGCGCACGTCACGACCAGTGTCGAACGGGTGAGCCTCGAGCAGAGCTTCCACGTTGCCACCCTCGATTACGACGCTCCACTCGTCGAGGAGTCTTCGCTCGCCTTCGCCAAGCGGGTCTGCGGTCTGAGCTGACCTTCCCCGAGCGCGGGCGCCCCCCGTCAATCGGGGGACGGGCCGTCCGGCGGGCCCGTAGATTGGTCGGCTATGTCTGAACCTGCTGCCCGCGGATTAACGCGCGACGACGTCGTACACGTCGCCAAGCTCGCCCGCCTGGCCCTCACCGACGCCGAGATCGACCTTTACACGGCGGACCTCGCCGGCATCCTCGGCCATGCCGAAGACGTGGCGTCGCTCGACACCGCCGGAACCCCGCCGACCGCTCACCCGCTTCCGCTCGTCAACGTCTTCCGGCCCGACGTGGTCAAACCGTCGCTTGACCGCGATGAGGTGTTGGCCTGCGCCCCCTCGGCGGATCACTACCAGTTCCGGGTGCCGAGCATTCTCGGGAACGCGTGATGGGGGCCTCACGTGCGGTCGACGTCCGCTCGGGATCGTCGGACAGTGCCGCCTCGATTGCTGATGATGTCCGGTCCGGTCGGCGCACGGCGAGAGCGATCCTGGATATCCACCGCGGACGGATCGACGCTGCGGAGGCCGAAGTCCACGCGTTCAATCTGGTGCTGCAAGGGGAGGCCGACGAAGCGGCGGCCCGCGTGGACGAGGCGGTCGCCGCCGGTCGGGATCCGGGCCCGCTCGCCGGCGTGCCGGTTGCGTTGAAGGACAACATGTGCACACGCGGTCTGGCAACCACGTGCTCTTCGAGGATCCTCGAGGGTTGGCGGCCGCCGTACGACGCGACTGTGGTGACGCGACTCGCTGCCGCCGGGGCGGTGATCGTCGGTAAGACGAACCTCGACGAGTTCGCCATGGGTTCCTCCACGGAGAACTCGGCGTTCGGGCCGACCCGCAATCCGCATGACCTCGACCGTGTACCCGGGGGTTCCTCGGGTGGCTCGGCAGCTGCTGTGGCCGCCGGGTTCGCCGCGGTGTCGCTGGGGTCGGACACCGGCGGGTCGATCCGTCAGCCGGCGTCACTGTGCGGCCTGGTCGGTGTGAAACCGACCTACGGCGCGGTGAGCCGTTACGGGCTGATCGCGTTCGCGTCGTCACTCGACCAGATCGGTCCGTTCGCCCACACCGTCGAGGATGCCGCGCTCGTCCTCGAGGTGATCGCCGGGCACGATCCCATGGACTCCACGTCGATCGAGTCCCCTGCGCCGTCCCTGTTGAACGCGGTCCGGCAGGGTCGCAGTGACGGCGTCGATGGGCTTCGAATCGGCATCATCACGGAGCTCTCCGGGGAGGGCATCAGTGCAGATGTGCTGGCGCGCGTCGACGTTGCCGCGACGCGCCTTCGCGACGCCGGTGCCACAGTCGATCACGTGAGCGTGCCGTCGACCGTGCTCGGTCTTTCGGCGTACTACCTGATCGCGCCGGCCGAAGCCTCGTCGAATCTGGCCCGCTTCGACGGAGTTCGGTTCGGTTTGCGCGTCGTCCCCGAGGGATCGGTCAACGTACAGGACATGATGGCAGCGACCCGTGCTGCCGGCTTCGGCGCTGAGGTGAAGCGGCGCATCATGCTCGGAACCTACGCGCTGTCGGCGGGATACTACGACGCCTACTACGGGCAGGCGCAGAAGGTTCGTACACTGATCATCAACGATTTTCAGCGCGCTTATCAATCGTTCGACGTGCTTCTCACGCCAACCTCGCCCACAACCGCATTCGCGTTCGGAGCGAAGACGGCTGACCCGATGACCATGTACATCAACGACGTCTGCACGATCCCGTCCAACCTCTCCGGCGACCCGGCCATCAGCGTGCCCTGTGGAGTCGGCGACGACGGCCTACCGGTCGGTGTCCAGCTGCTCGGTCCGGCGCTGTCCGAGGCTCTGCTCTTCCGCTGTGCCGCCGTGATCGAGAAGGGGAACTGAGATGGCTGTTTCCGCCATCAAGTGCGCCGCCAAGAGAACTGCGAAGGGAAACTGAGATGGTGATCAAAGCGGGCTGGGGGATCGTGATCGGTCTCGAGGTGCATGCCGAGCTGGCCACGGCCACGAAGCTCTTCTGCGGATGCGCGAATGCGTTCGGTTCAGAGCCCAACACCAATGTGTGCCCGATTTGCCTCGGCCTTCCAGGCTCACTCCCGGTGCTCAACGAGCAGGCGGTCGAGTATGCGATGCGCATCGGCACCGCGCTGCACTGCGAGATCCGCCGGTCGGTGTTCAGCCGCAAGAACTACTTCTACCCGGACATGCCCAAGGACTATCAGGTCACGCAGTACGACCTGCCGCTCAACAGCGACGGGTATCTCGACCTCCCGAACGGGAAGCGGATCTCGATAGTACGCGCGCACATGGAAGAGGACACCGGCAAGTCGACGCACATCGGCGGAACGGGGCGCATCCAGGGCTCGGACGGCTCCCTCGTCGACTACAACCGTTCCGGTGTGCCGCTCGTCGAGATCGTCTCAGGCCCGGATCTCACCTCGGCCGAAGATGCAAAGGCCTACGTCGCGGAAATGCGGTCGATCCTCGTGGCGACCGGCGGCTCTGACGGGAAGATGGAGGAGGGTTCGATGCGAGTCGATGCCAACGTCAGCGTGCGTCGCCCGGGCGAACCGCTGGGCACACGATGCGAGATCAAGAACCTGAACTCGCTGCGTTCGCTCATCCGCGCCATCGACTACGAAGCCAACCGACAGATCGACATGCTCGAGGCCGGCGAACGTGTCACGCAGGAGACGCGTCACTGGAGCGAGGACGAAGGCCGCACATCGTCGATGCGTTCGAAGGAGGAGGCGATGGACTACCGCTACTTCCCCGAACCCGACCTCGTCCCGCTCGATCCTTCGCCCGAATGGGTCGCCCGGGTCGTCGCCGGCCTTCCGGCCATGCCGCACGACCGTCGGCGCCTGCTGGCGGCCGCGACCGGCTGGAGCGCGGACGACAGCGATGGCGGCATGGCTCCCAACAACGACGCCATTCTCACGGTCGTCGAACAGGATCTGGATGCCCTGGTCCTCGCTGCTGTGGCTTCGGGGGCCGATGCCCGCCGGGCGGTCAACCGGGCCGCCAACGAGCTCTCCGGATCTTCTCGGGCCGGCCAGCTCGACCCGGCCGCCTTCGCGACCGTGCTTCGTCTCGAGGACGACGGCAAGCTCACCGCCACCCAGACCAAGGCCGTGATCGGTGAGCTCCTCGAGCACGGTGGCGATCCTGCGGCGATCGTTGCCGCGAAAGGCTACGAAGCCCTGGATACGTCCGTGCTTGAAGGTCTCGTCGACGAGCTGATCACCGCACACCCGGCGGAGTTCGAACGGCTCCGAGGTGGCGATCCCAAGGTCGGAGGCTTTTTTGTCGGCGCAGCGATGAAGCGGTCCGGTGGCAAAGCCGACGGGAAAGCGGTGACGGCACTGCTCCGAGCGAAGGCCGGCCGCTCGTAACCCCTCGCGGCACTACGCCGACAGCGTCGGTTCCGAAGGGAATCGAAGCGTCAGGCACTCTGGGTCCCTCGTCGCCGTCGGTGCGGCGTCCTCCGGTCGAGGGTCACCCACCGTACGTCGCGCACCGTCGACGCTCAGCTCACCGGCTGGGGTTTCCGAGGCGCGGTAGCGGGTGAGACCTCGCGGCGCGGGGCCCCGGTCCACGTTCCCCGTGGCGTCGAAGACCGAGGAGCACTGTGGACACACGAACTGGCTGGTCGACGGACACCACCCGACACGCCGCTGATCGTTCGGGCACGTCGGATCAAGAACGACGAGCGCGCCGCCAGCGCTCACCACGGCCTCGCGGGGTACGGCCCGGCCGTCCGGAACCCCTATGACGTAGGCACCCGGATCGGCAGCCCAGAGCGGAGCACCGGGCTTTGCCTCGTCACCGAGGAACGCCAGGGCCGAACCCTGCCGCGCCTTACGCTCCGCGCATCCGGCGAAGCCGAGGCTCCCACCGGTGAGCGCGAGCGCCAGGAACGACCGACGGGCGAACGTTGCGTTGGGCACAGGCGAAGAGTCTGGCCGACACCTCGCGTGTTCGTTCGCGCCGCCTCAGCAACGACCCGACGGCACCCATTTCGCCGCGACGACGGTCAGAAGGCGACCCGCCGGGTGAAGCCACCGTCGACGACGACGTTCTCGCCGGTGACCCAACTTGCAGCGGGGCTCGAGAGGAACGCGATCACGTTGGCAACCTCTTCCGGAGTGCCCAGCCGGCCGCTCGGATGATGGGCCCGGTTCTCCTCGTAGTAGGCCGGGATCCGCTGCTGGATCATTCCCCAGCTCCCGTCGTCGATATGGATCGGACCGGGCGAAACCGCGTTTGCTCGAATACCCACGGGCGCCAGTTCGATCGCCAACTGACTCACCCAGTTGACCAGTGCCGCCTTCAGCGCGCCGTACCCGCGACTGCCTCCGGGGAAGCCGTGGTACTCGACGGCGGTGATCGTGGCGATCTGCAGGAACGAGCCGCCGCCCGCTGCCTCGAGGAACGGCATGGCGGCGTCGAGCAGTTCGACGGAGCCGAGCACATCGACCTCGAAGATCTTGCGCCACTTGTCCACGGTGTCGGGTGGCCCGCCGAGCGCGGAGGCGTTGGACACAACGATGTCGATCCCTCCAAGGTGCTCGGCGGCATCGTTCACCCAGGTGCGCAGGGCGGAGTGGTCGGTCACGTCGACCGCCCGACCCCACAGGACGGCTCCTTCGGCGGCTTCGTTGCGGAGCGCCTCGAGACGGGCATCGATCCCCGCTTCGTTCCTGGCGCAGATCGCCACCGAGGCACCCTCCTGGACGAACCGGTGCGCCGCAGATCGTCCGATGCCGCGGCTTGCGCCGGTGATCAAAACACGTTTGCCGGCCAGTCCGAGATCCATGCACCAACTCTCGCCGCACGGTAGAGCCGACGCAACTGCGCATGGGATTCCGTCGCAGAGATGTGAACGCTTCTCATCCGCAATTGCGGCCAGACTGGTCGCCCATGGCTACGTGCTACCGCCACCCGAACGTCGAGACGTTCCGGATCTGCTCACGATGCGAGAAGCCCACCTGCTCGGACTGCCTTCGCGAAGCGCCGGTCGGTTTCCAGTGCGTGGAGTGCCTCCGCAAGGCCACACCGAGCGCCGCAGCGCGGGTGCAGCGCAATGTCCGGG
>JANPDB010000468.1:0-1521 GCA_031431255.1 Acidimicrobiia bacterium
GAGGAAACGGGCCAGTCCGTTCGCCTGCCGCTCGTCTCCCACCACGTCGGCGCCGGCGTCGGGACCGAACTGGCGGAGAAGACGGGGCGAGACGTTCCGCAACGGTCCGAGGTGCAGCTGCAGGACCGAGTCATCGGCGAAGGCAAGTTGCGCAGCGCGCGCGACGACTTCGAGCACGACGAGCTCACGCTCGTCGCTACTTGCGGCGAACCCGGCGACAGCGCGGCGAACCACTCTGTCGGCGGCCAGCGGATCACGCTCGACATCGGGAAGCCGCGCCAGCCCGTGATCGCTCGCCCGGCCCCCGAGGGACGTCATGCGCGCATAGGAAATGCTGAGTGCTTCGAGCAGCGAGGCCAGATCGGCGACGGCCACCCCGGTGGTGTCGTGGAGACGTTCCGCCCACCGCTGCCACGCCTCGGGATCGCCGAGCAGGCGATGCGCGGCGTCCGGGCGGAAGGTCGGGATCATGGCGACGTCGTCGGATACCCCGGGCTCTTCCCGCATCACCTCAGGCTCTGCCCGCATGACCTCAGGCTCCGCCCGCATCGCCACGTGGTGGGGCAGTGCATCGGCTGGGTCGTCCGTGGTCGCGACGACGCGCACACTGAAGCGCCGCAGCAGGGTGCGGGCGGACCAGTGCGGCAACTGACGGTTGGCTTCGTCCCAGATCTCCTTCGCGGTGTCGGGCGAGAGCGGCACGTCGATGCCGAAGACACGTCGAAGCTCGAGATGCGTCCACGCATACAGCGGATTGCGGATCGTGCGTGGCACGGTCGCCGCCCACGCGGCAAAGCGGTCCCACGGGTCGGCATCGCCGGTGACGAGTTGCTCGTCGAACCCGGCGAGCCGCATCGCCCGCCATTTGTAGTGATCGTCGGCCAGCCACAGGTCGGTGAGCGTCTCCCATGTTCTGTCCGTTGCGATGTCAGCGGGCGAGAGGTGGTTGTGGACGTCGACGATCGGCGTTGACTCGGCCGCGCCGTGGAACAGGGCGCGGCCGGTCTCGGTCGTGAGCAAGAAGTCGTCGTGGAGGAAACCGGGCATCGTGAGGTCCTCAGATCGTCATCGCGTGGAGGCCGCCGTCGACCACGATCTCGCTGCCGGTGATGAAGCGACCCGCGTCGGTCGCCAGCAGCAACGCGGCACCGACCAGATCCGACGGGTCACCGAAGCGGCCTGCCGGCGTGTGACGAAGGATCGCCTCTACCCGGTCGGGGGAGAGGATGGCCCGGTTCTGCTCGGCCGGGAAGAACCCGGGCACGAGCACGTTCGCCCGGATTCCGAGCGGGCCCCACTCCCGGGCGAGGTTCTTGGTGAGGTTGTGCACGGCGGCCTTCGTCATCGAATACGTGAACACTCGCGACAAGGGTGTGATGCCCGACGCGCTCCCGATGGTGATGATGCTCGCCCCGACACCGGTGGTCGTGGCGCGCTCGACGAACCAGCGACCGAACTCCTGGAACGCCAGGAACACGGCGGTCTGGTTCGTGCGCACGATGCGATCGATCTCGTCGTCGG